>DATDHE010000028.1:0-2279 GCA_036521695.1 Candidatus Acidiferrum sp.
TCGCTTCCCGCGAGTGTGTCATCGAAGTGCTTCAGTTTCGAGGGCCCGGATCCGTTCGGGCCCTTTTGTTTCTTAACAAGGCCCCACTTACCTTACGCCGACTAAGCAACAACGCCATAGCGCATGGGAATTCGACGGCCCAAGTGTCCCAGCCATCCTTCTTGCTTCAGCCTTTTAACTTTGAACTTTAACCTTGATCCCACTTTGGCCGAGAATTCCGACCCAAAAAAGTGAGCGGCCGGTGGGGGGACCGGCCGCTCGGGCGTGGGGGATGGAGGGTCTTGCAACCTGAAGCCAGTCCGTTCTTCCGACTGTTCCGCTGCGCTCGCGAGCAGCAGAACGTTATACAGGAGCAATCAGGCGCAAACCTTTTTACTCCGGAAGCTGCAACCAACTCCCGACTGCAGTTACAATTCTGCTCTCCACCATCTTGTGCGTCGATAGCCCGACCGGTTCATTCTTCTCAGTACTACCCGGCGTCCCCGCGAGGCTCCTTTTAGTACCTACGTACCTATCCCACGCCATTCGCTGCTTTTGGAGTGCGTGTACCCCTAACCCTATGCAACGAAAACGCCGAAGCGGACGCATCGCAAAAAAACCACCCATCGTCCTGCTCGGAACCGATACAACCGGAAAAGTGTTTTCGGAAGAAACGAAAACCATCGTACTCAGCGGCCACGGCGCCGGGGTTGTCACGTGATACCGATTTTCGCCGGACGAACTTTTGGCGTTGCGGCTCACCGGTTCTAGCAAGCTGCCATCCGGCTCTTCGGGCAGATTGGCGGTGAACCGGGCCGCGATGTTTACGGCGTCGTGTACACGAAATTCTCTTGCTCTCAGCCTTACTCGCAATCCTCCTAGTTCGAATGCTCGTCAAACTCGCAGGCTTACTTCCCACACTGAAAAGGAAAGATCTGAGCGCAACGAACCGCTAGAGATTTCGCAGAACTTGCCGGAGCAGGTTGATAGCGTCTTGGAGCCGCTGCCTTTGGTTTTCGGGTAGCCCCGCGACGGCATTGGCAAGTGACTCCACCCGACATTTGCGCGCTTCCCACATCAGGCTGACGCCTTTAGGCGTGGCTTCGAGGCGAACGCGGCGGCCATCCTCTGTGGCGTGCCGACGGACCAGTCCAGCGCGCTGGAGGCCGGAGACGATGCGGCTCATGGTAGGAGGACGAACCTGCTCGGCGTCGGCGAGTTCGCCGAGCGATTTGGGGCCGCCGAAAACCAGAACCGATAGTGCGGAAAGCTGAGCAGGGCCGACGCTGGTTTCGCGGTCGCGGACGCGCAGACGGCGGAGCAGATGTATGGCGGCGGAGTGAAGCTGATCGGCGATTTCCATCGCCGTTGGAGAAGGGGGCGACGGTTCGGCGAAGGCGACTGCTTCAAGGGCTGGCGAGTGAGCGGGCTGCGATGCGGCCAAGTGGCCGGCTTGGGCAGCGCTTGCGGAGGATGGTAATGAGTCAACCTGAGCGCGGGCCGAAGAGGCGATTGCGGGATTGACAGACGAAGTTGTTGTCGGTGCGGTCGAGGCTTTTGGAGTGGGACGATTCTTGCGCTTGGCTTTTTTGTGCTTGACAAGAGGCATGGAAGATAGTTAGCTATGCTAACTAATCTTCCGTCGGAGGTAAAGGAAAATGAGCGCTGCAGCGGCAAGTCTGGGAATTCAGAACATCGGGCAGATTTCGATCATCGTGAAGGACGTGGAGCGCGCGACCGCATTTTACCGCGACGTGCTGGGGTTGCCGCTGCTCTTCACGGTGCCGAGCATGGCCTTTTTTGATTGCGGGGGAGTGCGGCTGATGCTGGGGACAGCGTCGTCGCCCGTGTACGATCATCCGAGCTCAATCTGCTATTTCCGGGTGGCGGATATTCAGGCCGGCTACCACCGGCTGGTGGGACATGGCGTGGAGATTGTTGCTCCGCCGCGGTTGATCGCGCCAATGCCGACGCACGATTTGTGGATGACGGCATTCAAGGATAGCGAAGGGAACATCCACCAATTGATGAGTGAAGTATCTCGAACAGTGGCGGCGTAGACGCCAACCTTCGAGACTCGCGGTGAAAGGGCGCTAAGAGCGGAGTGGCGAAATTGTTTCGAAAAACGAAGCGCGGGAAGGAATCTAAACGCGGAAACACAGAGGTTACCGAGAAGGGTGTTATTCTGCTGGGCCGGTTGGCTGGCCAAACCAAAAGAATATTTGCGAGAATATTGCGATGCATGACTTGAACTATTTTCGAGATCATTTGGATGTGTTTGCGGAGATGGCGAAGAAGCG
>DATDHE010000029.1:0-25370 GCA_036521695.1 Candidatus Acidiferrum sp.
TTTCGCAAGAACGCCAGGGTCATGTATTCATTCTTGTGTTCATTTCCCGGAAACCGCATGGCGTACCCGAGCGGCGTGCATTCCACAATTTCACCGGGCCGCTCGTAGTGCCCCGGGAGTTTCACACGTACCGACAGGTCCGCCCCGTGCTCCATCAAGAATTGGGTCATGGGCAAGCCTCCGTCGAAGAACTGCGTCACGGTATGAAAAATTGGCGTCTGTCCGCCGACCCCGGATTCGTCCACGGTCGCGCGTGCATTGACGTCTGCCCCGCGCTCCAAAAGCAGCTTGGCAGCTTCCACGTTGCCGTACTCAGCCGCCACATGCAGCAGCGTCGCTCCCGCTAACTTGAGGAGTCGCGCGCCCGTACTGCCGAAGTCCAACTGGCGGAACCGCCGGTGCGCTAGCCGAGGATCAGCGTCGAGATCTTTCGCCAGCAGATCGACCCGACCGCGAAGCAAATCCAGCACAGGGGGCACGTCGTACTTCGTGACGCCGCCAGCTTCGACAAGAATATCCATGCACTCGCCGAGCTGCGGTGAGCGACCGTAAGTACCAATCACATAATCCAGCGCCGTGCCCGGATACTTTCGCTCTCCTTTAGCGCAGTTCGGATTGGCTCCGTGCACCAACAACCACTTAATTGCTTCCGGCTGCACCGTCTCGCAAGGCGCGAAAATAATCGGGAAGTATCCATTCCACTCCGCATTGACGTCCGCACCGTGCCCCAAGAGCAATTCCATCATCGGAATGCGATACCCCATCAACGCCGCTCTCATCAACGGCCCGTCGCCGCCCTGATGCACGTCCGACCCGTCGGCGATCATCCATTCCGCCATCGCCAGTCTTGCGGGACCAGGCGCTTCCCACGGAACCCGGCACTCCGCAACCCACGTGAGCGGCCCGTTTTTGTTATATCCCAGCGGAGCACAGTGCAGCGCCGGATTGTGCGTCATTAAATTCTTGACGCGCTCCAAGTCATTTGTGTCGATAGCGAGTTTAAGTTGGCCAACTTCTTCCAACGAATCGACGTGCTCTTTCAACTTCGGCCAGCTCAGAAATCCATAGCGCCGCGCGATCTTGAACTGCGCATCGGTGAGCGATCGAGCCTCGCCGGCCGTCAGTAAATCCTTGGCTTGGTCCTTCAAATGGCGGAGATTGGGGCGTTCAGGAAGTGCACACGGCGCATCTTCAGAATGGGTCGGCATAGGACCTCCTTTCATCAAATCGCCCGTCGTCCGCACATCGGGCCGAAAGAAGGTTCGCGAAACTCAATTTAAAGCAGGTGGGCTTCTACCCTTTCCGCGGACCGGATGCGTCCCTAACGCACCCGCATGCTATCACAAAGTTCACAGGAACTTTATCAACGCTCGGTCGTCTCCTTAGGCCTTCTTCCAATACCCATTGCCCGCAATCTTTGAGTACGACCATCGCCGCGTCTGTAGCCACCAGCTTCACCTGCTCGCCAAGCAGCTCCATTCGCCTTTCTCGCCGCCAATCGCCAGCACCGGCATCGTTAGCTTGGTCTTGGACAGCTCCGCGAAATCCTTGGCCGCCTGCTAGAACGAAACAAAACACTCCCCATCCCGTATGAATTCGTCCTGGACGTGCATGATTGGCCGCCACATCCGCGACGTCTGCGTATAGCCGCGCAGCAAAATTATCGTGCCGGGCTTTCAGATAATGCAGCTTTACGCCATCCACCTCCGCGCTCTGCGAAGCAATGATATCCGCTGCGGCGAGAGCGCATGAAGCACGCGCCGCGAAAAGCAGCCCGAAACTAATCGCCACCACAACAAGCCAAAACCCAACTATCCGTTTCATCGTTTCTCCCGGGCAAAGGCGGTCCGCAGCACAGTCCTCCGCAGTTGGTTGGAGTGTTTCCGCACTGAAATGGCCACAAAAAGTTTGTCGAAGGGCTTTCCAACGGCGGGCTAACGAACACGTCGGCGCTTCGTCTGGGTCTTCTCTGTGAGCTCTGTGCACTCAGCGCTTTCTGCGTACTTCTTTACGCCAGCGCCAAGCTCGGATCCGCATTTAGCGACGCATCGCCAAACTCTCCCGCCTGCAATTTCTCGTACGCCGCCGCCGCAATCATCGCCGCGTTATCTGTCGAAAGCGCCCGGCTGGGGAAAAACACCTCAACCCCCTTGCTCTTCCCACGCTCCTCGAATGTGGCGCGCAGCTGGCTGTTGGCCGCCACTCCCCCCGAAACCAACACGCTCTCCACTGCCAACTCTTCCGCGGCCATCATCGTGCGCTCCACCAAATCCCGCACCACTGCATTCTGAAACTCGCGCACCAGTGCCAGCGTCTGAGGCGAGCACAGCGGCAGCAACTGCTCAAACTCTCGCTCCCCGCGCTCTAAAGCCTCTTCCCGCGTTCGAATCTCCGCGGCATATTCCGTATGCTCGCGCACGTGATAGAGCACCGCCGTCTTCAAGCCGCTGAAACTGAAATCCAGCGGATTCCCGCGCGTTTTCGTAGGACCGAATTTCACTGGCGCAGGCGCCGCATTCGAAGCCGCCGCCAATCGATCCAAAATCGGCCCGCCCGGATATCCCAGCCCCAGCAACTTAGCGACCTTGTCGTACGCCTCGCCCGCCGCATCATCGCGCGTCTGCCCGATTTTTCGATAACGCAAAAGCCCGCCTAACTCCCGCACTTTCACCTCGTACAAAACCGTATGTCCGCCCGAAACAATCAAACAAACCGCCGGTAATTTCGCCAAGTGCCCGGCCCTAAACGCCTCCAAGAAAACAGCGTGGACATGCCCCGCAAGATGATTCACTCCCAGAAGCGGCTTCCCCAACGATTGCGCCAAAGTTTTGCCGTACGTGATCCCCACGAGCAGCGCCCCAACCAGCCCTGGCCCTTGCGTCACACCAATTGCATCAACATCGGCAAGCTGCATCCCCGCCTGCGCCAGCGCTTCTCGCACAACAGGCACGATTTGCCGCAAATGTTCGCGCGACGCCAACTCCGGCACCACGCCGCCGTATTTTCGGTGGATGTCAATCTGCGAAGCTACCACGCTGGACAAAATCTCGCGCCCGTCGGCCACTACCGCCGCCGCCGTCTCATCGCACGACGATTCAATCCCCAAAATGCGCGTCATTTTCAGAAGCTCACCGAACGATATTACAATTTTAAATGCTTCAAGTATTCGCGGAAGGGAGCGCCCAACTCTTCGTTCTGCAGTGCGATTTCGACCGTCGCTTTCAGAAACCCCAGTTTGTCGCCCGCATCGTAAGATATTCCTTCGTAGATGTACGCCCAGAGACCGTTCTCCTGAGCCAGGATGCGCAGCGCGTCCGTCAGCTGAATTTCATTTCCTGCCCCGGGCTTGGTGCGCTCCAAGCAATCGAAAATCTGCGGCGGCAGAACATAGCGCCCAGTGATCGCGAGATTGGACGGCGCATTTTCCGGCTTTGGTTTTTCCACCAAGTCGCGAATCCTTAGAAGCCGCGCACCAAACGGCGGCAGTGGTGCAGCCTCGCCGTCGACGATGCCATAAAGATGCGTTTTCTCTCTCGGCACTTCTTCCACGGCAATTGCACCAACGCCGGTCGCCGCGTACACATCAATCAGCTGCTTGGTGGCAGGATTTTTACCCGGAATCAGCACATCCCCCAATAAAACGGCGAACGGTTCGTCACCCACAAGATCTTTTGCCACCAGTACTGCATGCCCGAGCCCGAGCGGCTCCTTCTGCCGCGTGTAACTCACCTGCACCATCTCGCTGATTCGCCGAACCATTGCGGCTTGATCCTTCTTCCCTTTTTCCTCTAGGAAGCGCTCCAGCGTGGGCGCGTGGTCAAAGTGATCTTCAATCGAGTTTTTGCCCTTGCCCGTCACAATAATGATGTGTTCGATTCCTGAGGCCACGCACTCTTCTACCACGTACTGAATCTGCGGCTTGTCCACCACCGTCAGCATCTCTTTGGGTTGCGCTTTGGTCGCCGGCAAGAAGCGAGTGCCGAGTCCCGCGGCAGGCAGCACGGCCTTGCGAACTTTGCGTATCGTGCTCGTCGGTTGTGGCATGTCAGCCATGCGTTTCCTCGTTGTGTTTATTTTTTCTTTGCGGGCTTTTTGTCTTTTGAGGAACTTTCTTTGGAACTCGTATCTTTCGTCGAAGAATCTTTGCTGGCGGCTTCTTTGCTGCCGCCATCTTTGGAGTCTATTGCACCGCTCTCCTTGGCGACACTGTCTTTGCCGCCGCCATCTTTCCCGTCGCTGGCGATCTTTTCTTTGCTTCCACCGTCCGGAGATTTCCCCGCATAGTCTGTTACGTACCAACCCGACCCTTTGAATTTAATCGCCGGCGCAGTGATCACCGACTCCACTTTCCCGGCGCAGTGCGGGCACTTCTTCAAGTGCGGACCAGCCACCGGCTCGATCTTGTCCGTGTGGCGCCCGCACTTCAGGCACTTGTATTCATACAATGGCACAGCCGCTCCCTCGCCCAGTCTCCAAACAAAAAAGTATAGCATGCGTCACAAAATGTCTCCGCGGCGCGTGCTAGACTTAAATGCATGAGCGGACGAGTGGCCACCAATAACGAAAAAGCTTTGGGCTGCCTGTATCTCGTCGGCACGCCCATCGGCAATCTGGAAGACATCACGCTCCGCGCCCTGCGCATACTCAAAGAAGTCGACCAGATTGCCTGCGAGGACACCCGCCATACGCAAAAGCTCCTCGCTCACTACGAAATTCGCAAGCCGCTCATCAGCTACCACGAGCACAACGAACTCACGCGCGCGCCCGAGTTGCTCATCTCTCTCGAGCAAGGCGCGAAAATCGCGCTCGTCAGCGACGCCGGCATGCCGCTGGTTTCCGATCCCGGCCATCGCCTTGTCACTCTCTGCCTCCGCCATCATGTATCCGTGATCCCCATCCCCGGACCGTCCGCGCTTCTTGCGTCTCTCGCCGCCAGCGGACTGCCTAACGAAGAATTCCTCTTCGTTGGTTTTCTTCCCAATCGCAGCGGCGAACGCCACCGCGCCCTCGAGCGCCTGCGCATCGAGGATCGCACCATCATTCTTTACGAAGCCCCGCACCGCATCACCGAGTGCGTTGCCGACGCCCGCGAAGTTCTCGGCAACCGCACTGCCTGCATCGCCCGGGAGGTCACCAAACTCCACGAAGAATTTCGCCGCGGCAAACTCTCGGAACTTTTCACCTCGCTTGAAGAGCGCCCCGCCCAAGGTGAAATCACGCTCCTCATCGGCCCTGAAGATCCCGCCGACGCACGCACGCCGGCCAACTCCATGCAAAGCCTCGCCGAGCGCGTCGAAGAACTCATCCACCAAGCCAAACTCGACCGCAAAGAAGCCTTGAAACTCGCCGCCAAAGAACGCGGGCTAACTCGCCGCGAAGCCTACGACAAAATGGTCACCGCCCGAGAACCCGAACCAAGGGGCGAGTAACCCCGCGTGAATGGCCGAGCAAGACCGCGGGCCCCGATGCCGGTTTTCGTGACGGGTTTTGGCCAAAATGGCGCGGAAATTAGATAGACGAAATCTGTGAAAATCCTAAGGTCTGGATTCGTTTTGTGTAATCCGCCAATCTAAGTCCTTTCAAACCAGCCGGAATAGCGGTGGGCCCGCATTTCTTCTGAAAGTTGTCCACTACCGCACAGTATTTTTGCCGCCAAAGAAGCACACTCTGGGTCTCGCAGTTTTTCGAAGCATACTCATGCACAAGCTTTCAAGAATCACATTAGGACTAGAGCAAGCGCGGAGTCCTCGCAATCGAAGCGGAATTCTCCGACCTCGACAGGCCTACCGCATTCGGCACTGAATATCTCACCTTTGTCATGTGGGCCATTTCACCGGAAGGCAGCTCCGTAAATCTCGGAGAAGTCTTGGTGGCGAACTCCGATGTTGGAGTTCTCGCTTGTACCAAGTATGCGCGAAGGCGCTTTCGGAATCTGTACGATAGCGGACACCACGAGCATGCTGAACCGAGTTGAGGACGACCATGCTCTCAGAAATGGCGCTGGCAGCCGAGACTTACTTCGAGGAGCGATCGCAACAACATGGGCCACTCCGAAACAAGAATAGGGACCAGGCAACGAAGCTAATCAAAAATCGAAACGAGGAATCGATGTGATGCGCCAGAACGAAACAAGCGAGGGCCGGTGTGAGCGTTGCAGAGCAGTGGGCATCGGTGTAGGGTAGCGGGGCTGGGAATGCAAGACGAGGCTCGGTCAAACTTGGTGAGGGCGGTGAACATGGCTTGTGAAGTGGAAAGAGATCTCTTAAGTCGACGCGGATTCCTGGGAGCGAGCTCAGCGGCGCTTGCGGCAGCTAGCGTGCTTGGCCCGGACAAAGTACGAGGGCAGGAAATTTCGGCGCAAATCCCGAAGGGAGACCGGAGCGCGAGCGACCCCGGACCGACAAACGCAACGCTGGACGCTGCGAATCCTGACTCGAACAATCCTCTTCCCACAGACGCGGGCGGCGTGCAAACCTTCAAGTACCCGTTTTCTTTCGCCCACAAGCGCTTTCAGGAAGGTGGATGGTCTCGCGAAGTGACGGTGCGAGAGCTTGCGGTCTCAAAGTCGCTCGCCGGCGTCGACATGCGCCTCACCGCCGGTGGCGTACGCGAATTGCACTGGCACACCGCGGCGGAGTGGTCCTACATGCTGTACGGCAGCGCTCGCATCACATGTATCGATGGTGAGGGAAAAAGCTTTGTGACCGACGTCAAAGAAGGCGACCTCTGGTACTTTCCTCCCGGAATTCCCCATTCGATTCAGGGCCTGCCGCCGGACGGCACCGAGTTCATGCTGGTCTTCGACGACGGCAACTTTTCCGAATACGAGACGGTGCTGCTGACCGACTGGATGGCACACACGCCGCCTGATGTGGTAGCGAAAAATTTTGGAGTCGCGCAATCGGCTCTCGCAAAAATGCCGAAGAGAGAAAAGTTTATTTTTCAGACTGATATTCCCGGACCGCTTTCCGAAGATCAACGCATCGCCGCGGGAGCGTTGGGCCCGTCACCCATCGATTTTGCGTTTCGCACCACGCAGCACCCCGCGCCAACAAAACTGAAGAGCGGCGAAGTGCGCGTCATCGATTCGAGCAGCTTCAAGATCTCGACGACGATCGCCGCGGCCATCGTCACCGTGAAGCCCGGCGGCATGCGCGAGTTACACTGGCATCCAAACGCGGATGAGTGGCAGTTCTACATCAGCGGCAAAGCGCGTATGACGGTCTTTGCCACGGGCGCGCGCGCCAGAACGATGGATTTTGAAATGGGCGACGTCGGCTACATCCAAAAAACGCTGCCACATTACGTCGAAAACACCGGCAGCAACGACCTGAAATTCCTGGAGATGTTCAAGAGCAGCTACTACCAGGACCTCGCGCTGTCCGAGTGGCTGTCACACACGCCGCCGGAACTTGTCGCGGCCCATCTGAACCTGGACAAAGCCACTCTCGACGTGATGCCAAGAGACAAGCCGCTGATAGTTCCGTAGTTGGGCAGCGCGCTTTGGAGGCTCGCGCGGTCTGGTTTCCGCAGCACGTCTTACGCCCTGCTGGATTGAAGCCGGATTATGGTCGCGGGAGATCCATCAGCACCACATCCGAGTGCTCTTGCACTCGCTCGAGGACAACTTCACGGCCGTCTGGGGAGATATCGTAGTCATGAATGTCGAAATCAGCAGTGAAGTTTGTCAACTGCCGCTCGGCCCCCGTCTCCAGGTCGATTAGCCAGAGATTCTTATGTTGAATCTCTCCTCGCAACAGCACCAGTGCCCTTCCTCCAGGCAGCCAGGCCAGGTGTCGAGCGCCCCGAGTCAGGGTTAGGGTCGGCAGAGGATGCGTCGCGGCTTCAGCCGTGACAGCTTTCACCGAAAACGTAGTGCCGATGTCGGGTCCCGAATAAACAACGAAGCGGCCGTCGGGCGCCCACGCGGGATCGACCGAGTACTCCTGGACAAAAAGAGCGGGCGAGCGACCGTCGACCGGTACCCGGAAGAGGTGCGGGACGCCGTGATCGACCGCCGCTGTGGTGATCGATTGGCCGTCGGGCGCCCATGCCGGAGCGCCCTGCAGGTCGAGGGAATCGGCCACTATTCGCACGTTCGTGCCGTCAGCCTGCATCACGTACAAAAGCGTCGGCCCGTGTTGGCGCACCGAGAACGCTATATATTTCCCATCGGGTGATATCGCTGGGCCGCCAGAGACTCGTGCTCCCTGACCACTCCACAACTCCATGTCCGTTCCGTTTGCGAGCTTCCAGATGCTCACGCTCGTGTTGGTCGCAGAAACATACAGTAGATAATTTGGACCCAGCCGCGGGGAGAATCCCGTGCTGGTCGTCAGCGGGATTCGAGCCGCCGCGGGCACCTCTGCGGGTGAATCAGCGATCCGCAAGCGCCAAAGTGTTGTCTTCGGACTCGCAAGCGTGACAACGAGACGGCGGCCATCAGCGCTGGCCGCCAGCGATGTGTATTGGTCAAGGCCAGAGGTCAGCCGGTGAGGAATGCGGCGCTCAACGTCCATGCTGTGGAGCCACGGCCCTGAACCATCGGTATCGTTAGCGAGGTACAGCATCGTCCGCCGATCCAACAAGATCGGATAACTCACGCGCCCGACCTGCGAAGTGATCCGTTCAGGGGTTCCGCCAGTCGGGGTGATTCGCCAGACGTCCAATTTATCTGGGAGAGAACCCTGAACGAAGTAGATAAATGCCGCATCAGGTGACCACAACGGAAAGTGACTGTGGAGCCCGTCAGGCGCAGTGAATATGGGGCGACCCTCTGATCGCCGGCTGCCATTTGAAACGAAGAGTGGATCTCCGGGTCCTGGCGTGTGGTACGCAAGTCGGGAGCCGTCATGCGACCAGTCAAACTCCGCCACGCCTTCAAGGTATGGCTTGGGCTGTCCGCCCAGCGTCGGCACCGCCCAGATGCCGATTTCGCCGCCGCTCAAGCCGTTGGGCTTGCGGACCCAAAACGTGACGAAAGAGCCGTCGGGCGAAAAGCCCAGCGTGCGGATCGATGGGTTGACGAGTTCCGGCGCGCTTCCCCGCGTCAAGTTGTGAAACTGCCCCGAACCCACTTGCGTAACCCAGACGTCCATCTGGCCATCCCGGTCCGACAGAAACGCCACGAACTGGCCGTCGCGTGACACCGCGGCGGCCTCCTCCACTCCATCGAAGTCCGTGACAGTCTGGAATCGTGCGTTAGAGATCGGGTTTCGCCAGAAGTACTCCGTCCGCTGAAGCCACAGGCTTGCGCCAATCACAAGCGCGACTCCCGTCATTGCAAATGGCAGGATGAACTTCCATCTGGTTCGAGAGGCGGCTATCTCCGAACGTGGCGGCAGTACCGAAAGGTTGGACGAAGAAGCGTCGTTCCCACTCTCCGGCGTTGCTTGAAGATTCCGACTGCGCGTCCATGCTTCCAGCTCTAACCGAGAAGCGTAAACCGTGCCCATCCTGTCATGCAGGTGCCGGTGAACGGGCATCCCCTCCCGCTTCTCCCACCGCTGGACCGTCGTTACGTCTCGGTTCAGATATGCCGCGATTTCCTTCCATGAATCCAGCCTGTCTTCCGGTGGACTCACCGAGGGCGGCGTGCCAGAGGCTGGTTCACCCATCGCGCTCTCCTGATAGGGCCGCAGCTATCGCGAGCCCTGGGGACCCGAATTGTACCCCCGCAGGCCCCATCGGGCGACGGCAATCCGCTGCATTCGACGGCAAATGGCGGGACCGACGTAATTCTGCGCCTTGCTGTTTGACGACACCAGCTTGGCTGTCCCATCGTGTGCGCAGGTCTTAAGTGTTAAATCGACAAATGTGATTCTCGGGCGGTGCCTCCCCCGCGGGTCTTAACGTCCCCAGCTACCCGAGAAACTCTTGGCGACAAAAGCAAAAATCTCAAATTTGGAGGTCTTTTATGAACTGTAAAGCATTCTCGTGTACGTTACGTATCCTCGCTGTCCTGGTGTTCGCGGTAGCTACTGGCGCTCAGGCTCAAGCCCCGTCGCCCACGCGTTTTAGCGGCATCCTCAACGACTATACCGCCGCAACGGGCGTGGGCGGCCCTTGGGAAATGCATGGCTCGTGGTCTTTGAAGTTGAAAGGCGATTCCCGTACAGCCGATTTTTCTGCCGTTATGACCATGGAACATCCCGATTATTGGGTTCTGGCAAACCCCACACCTCCCACTGTCCCCCCCGCCCCCACCCTCAGCCCTACCGTTGACAATCCCGGGATGCGCAATCCTCATACTCACCATCTCAGCATGACGGATGCCACAGTCAGCTACGACATGGCGACCCTCTCCCTCTGCCCTGTCGACAGCCCTCCTACCACAGTCCGTTTCGTGCTCACCGGCCCAGCCGACATTACCGGCAACGGGACTGCCGCCCCATTTCAGACCACACCTGCTGGGGTAACCACCCTATCCGCGCTGCAGGTTTGCATCACTGGAGGGACGGAGGTCACGTATTCAAACATGACTATGACGTTTCAAACCGGCGCTCCTGCGATTAAGCATTTCGGAAGCCTGCCCATCCACGGCGTCGTTCGCAAGTCACATGCGCATGACTCCGAGAGGGACGACTCACATCGATAAGCGGCGGCGGGCACGCTCAGTGCTAGCGTGCCCGTCCAACGTGCTCGTTAGTTAGCAACCCATTCAGATAGAGCTTTGCCGATTGCTGACCGACTCCAGGGTCAGAGCGCCTGGCAAGCGGAGAGTCCGAATATCCCGCATGGGTGGTTGACCAAAGAGACGGCTGTATTCGCGATTGAACTGGCTGGCGCTTTCGTATCCGACCTCAAAAGCCGCACTCGCGGCGTCCAGACCATCAACGAGCATGCGTCCCCGCGCCGCTTGCAACCGAAGCTGCTTCTGATACTGAAGCGGGCTCATGGCGGTCAGCGCTCGGAAATGATGGTGCAGCGTGGACAGGCCCATACCAGCAATTTGTGCCAGTTCTTCGACCCGTAGCGGCTTCGCGTAGTTTGCCTTGATCCAGGCAATTGCTTTTGCGGTCCTGTGGCTCTGATCTCCCAGTGTTGCAATCGCTCGAAGGCGTGCCCCTCCGGTCCCCGAAGGATTCGGTAAATGATCGCGCGTTGAATCAGACCGCTCAGAAAAGGAACGTCCTGCGGGGTATCCAGCAGATCCATGAGCCGGCAGCATGCATCGAGGAACTCTACTGTGGCTTCACCTGTCGCCATGGCAGGACTGTCAGCGGGCGGCTCAGCCACATGAATCTCTTCCCGGCTGAGAAGTTCCCGAATCACGGGCATTTCGAGTTTTAGCGACATCGCAAGACAGGGCACGTCTGCACTAGCCTCGATGATCTGGCTCACGATCGGCAAATCGAGCGACGTCAGTAGATATCGCGACTCACCGTAGATGAAAGTGGTTCGTCCGAGGTCTACCCGCTTTCGGCCTTGGGCCATCACCGTTACGCCCGGCTCGTAAGTTGCTGAACAGGGAGCGGTCGGGGCGATCCGTTGGTGGAGTGTCAGGCCGGAAATGTCCGTTGCCCGATTCTCTTCGGAGCCCATGAACGAGGCAATCTTGCGAGCCAGCTCGGCGCGCAATTCGCTCGCTCGGCTTGATGTCGAAGAGATGTCTTTGCTGGCACTTTTCATTGTATTGGCTACCTTGTCCCTTGCCCTAAGATAGCCGGTTAGGGTCCAGATACACCACTACTTCTCGCATAACAAGAGAAATAGGCAATAAATCGGAAGAATCGGGCTACCGCTTGCACGGCCTTTCATCCTAATCTCGGGATGACAGAAACGGTTCGGAAGGAGAAACAATGCAAAAACGCAAACTTGGAGAAAGCGGCTTGGAGGTTTCGGCTATAGGGTTGGGCTGCATGGGACTGAGTTTCGGCTACGGGCCCGCCGTGGACAAAAAGGACGGGATCACGCTGATTCGAGCGGCAGTCGAACGCGGCGTCACATTCTTCGATACTGCGGAGGTCTACGGCCCGTTCACAAACGAAGAACTCGTCGGTGAAGCCCTCGCTCCGTTTCGTGACCAAGTGAAAATTGCGACGAAGTTCGGATTCAAAATTGATCCGAACACCGGCAAACAGGCCGGGCTGGATAGTCGGCCAGAGCACATCAAGGAAGTCGCCGAGGTCTCGTTGAAGCGCCTCAAGACGGATGTCATCGATTTGTTCTATCAGCACCGCGTTGACCCCAACGTGCCAATCGAAGACGTTGCGGGAGCGGTGAAGGATCTGATTCAGCAAGGCAAAGTGAAGTACTTCGGACTTTCGGAAGCGGGAGTGCAAACGATCCGTCGCGCACATGCCGTTCAGCCTGTCACTGCGCTCCAAAGCGAATATTCGTTGTGGTGGAGAGAACCTGAAGCGGAAGTGATACCGACTCTGGAAGAGCTCGGAATTGGGCTCGTGCCATTCAGTCCGCTGGGGAAAGGCTTCCTTACCGGGAAGATCGACGAGAAGACCATGTTCGACAGTTCCGATTTCCGCAACATCGTGCCGCGTTTTTCGCCCCAGGCGCGAAAAGCAAATCAGGCGGTAGTGGATTTGCTGGGCAGAATTGCAGACCAGAAGAAGGCGACACCGGCGCAGATCGCGCTGGCATGGCTGCTGGCGCAGAAGCCATGGCTAGTTCCGATTCCCGGCACGACCAAGGTATCGCGGCTGGAGGAGAACCTTGGGGCAGTAAACATCAAACTCGCAGCAGACGATTTGCGCGAAATCCACAGTGCGGCTTCGAAAATCAAGGTTGAGGGTGCGCGGTATCCGGAGCACCTGCAGAGAATGGTTGGCCGCTGAGCGGCTTACCCCAGGCTAAGTCTCGAATGGAACCACGTGCCAAAGAATTAGGAGAATTTATGTACAAAGCAAAAGCGTATTCGGCTGCAAGTGCGGCTTCCCCTCTTGCATCGGCCACAATCCCGCGGCGCGATCCGGCGGAAAACGACGTGCAGATCGAAATTCTGTTTTGCGGCATCTGCCACTCCGATCTGCACCAAGTCCGCAACGAGCGGCGCGGCGTGATGCCCACCGTCTACCCCTGCGTACCCGGACACGAAATTGTCGGCCGAGTCACGAAAGTCGGCTCTGCAGTCATGAAGTTCAAGCGCGGCGCGGCGGGCTGCATGGTGGACTCGGATCGCACCTGTCCGGAGTGCCAAGCAGGCCTCGAGCAGTTTTGTCCGAACATGACCCTGACTTACAACTTTCCCGATAAGCGTCTGGGAGGTGTGACCTACGGTGGCTACTCGGACAGCATCGCTGTCGACGAGCGGTTTGTTTTGCAAGTGCCGTCGAACCTGAATCTGGCCGGATCCGCGCCTTTACTTTGCGCCGGAATAACAACGTACTCGCCGATGCGCCACTGGAGCGTCGGCAAGGGCAAAAAGGTTGGCGTGGTTGGTCTCGGCGGACTGGACCACATGGCAGTGAAATTCGCGCACGCGCTCGGAGCCCACGTTGTCTACGCCTGGGAGCAGATGAAGTCATCCTGTCGACAAATGTGGATGAAATGCAAAAGCGCGAGCGCAGCTTCGACTTCATTCTCGACGCTGTCTCCGCCGATCACGGCATAAAACACTTACATCCATCTGCTGCGGCGTGATGGCAACATCGTTATGGTTGGCGCACCCGAGAAACCTCTCGCGGTTTCGGTGTTCGGACTGATCATGGCTCGCCGCAGCTTTTCAGGCTCGCCTATCGGCGGTATCACCGAAACTCAGGAGATGCTGGATTTCTGCGGGAAGCACAATATCACTTCGGATGTTGAGGTGATCCCGATCCAGAAGGTGAATTAAGCCTATGAAAGACTGCTGAAGGCCGATGTGAAGTGTCGGTTCTCGATTGATGTGGCTCTCTCAAATTGAAGTGAATCACGGAACCAGCAAGAAAGACCCAAGTGAGGGAACGCGAGATATGGAGATCAGCGACGAACAATATCGTGCCCGGAAGTAAAGGACATTTGTATGAGCAATAAGGCAGCGCGCAACGATGCTCTAAGAGACCGCCTATCCCAGTCTCGCGAAATTAACATCAGCGTGACCGGCAGAAAATCAGAACGTAAAATCTCCATACCAATCTGGTTCGTCGCAGATGACAAGAAGCTGTACCTGTTGCCAGCGCACGGATCAGATACACAGTGGTACAAGAATGTCTTGGAAAAACCATCGATTCGGATCAGGGCGGGCGGCGCGGAGACTGAACTAAAGGTTGTTCCTGTCAGTGACGCCGCACAGGTGTTGTCTGTTATCGAGAAATTCCGTGCCAAGTATGGGGAGAGTGGCATAAGGCTTTATGCAAAGCTTGACGTTGCCATCCTCGCCCAGATGTAATGAGCGTAATCGTGACCGCAACGGAGGTTGCGTACCTGTTCCTACGCCTTGGGGAGTAGAATCAAATTCGGAATTTGCCTTTGGAGGGAATTCTCTATGGTCACGATTACTGTGAATGGAATTCGACGCGATGTCCAGGCGCCTGACGACACTCCGCTACTCTACGTTTTGCGCAACGATCTCCAGCTCACCGGTCCGCAGTTTGGCTGCGGGCTCGCACAGTGCGGAGCCTGCTCGGTCCTGATCGAGGGCAAGGAAGTGCGTTCGTGCGTCACTCCCGTCTCGACCGTCGCGAACCAGGAAATCACCACACTCGAGGGTCTGCCCGCGAGGTGGGCGATGCAAAAGGGCCTTTCGGCGGAGGAAGCGAAAGACACGCTTCACCCAGTCCAGCAAGCATGGATCGAAGAGCAGACCCCGTTGTGCGGCTTTTGCCAGAGTGGAATGATGATCGTCGCGACCGAACTCCTTGAGAGCAATCCAAACCCAACCGTGGCGCAAATAAAGGGAGCCTTCACCACCTCCGGGCCTTCGCCCCATCTGTGTCGCTGCGGAAGCTACAACGCCATCATTGACGCCGTAAAACACGCCGCTGCAATCATGGCGAAAGGGAGATAAGCATGGCGACCATCACCGAAAACCCTGGCAATATTTTTGGCGCGACGCTTTCTCGCCGTCACTTCGTCAAGACAGGTGGCGCCCTTGTCGTGGGAGTCAGCTTGATTGGCTCGGAACTGCTGAAGGCCAATCTGGCCAAGGCCTCTTCATTCAAGAACTCCCTCGATCCCACTCTCCCCAACTCTTGGATTGAAATTCACCCGGACAGCACCATTCTGATTCGCACCGGCAAGAGCGACTTCGGCCAGGGAACAACCTTCACTGCCTATCGCCAGATTGTGGCCGATGAGTTGAGCGTGCCTTTCGAAGCGATCACTACCGTAGTGGCGGGTGATACCGACCGCACGCCCGACGGTAGTGGTGCCTTCGATTTCCTCGGCCGCGGAACCCCGAACATACGGAAAGCCGCCGCGTATACCTATCAGGCTCTTCTCGATCTCGCATCAGAGCGGCTCGGTGTCCCGAAAGATCAGCTTTCTGTGAAAGATGCTGTCGTCTCGGGAGGCGGCAAAAGCATTTCCTACGGCGACCTCGTCAAGGACCAGCAGTTGAAGCTCACGATCCCCGTCAGCGGAGACCTCACCAGCATCTTTGGGTTAAGAGTTGAAGGTAATCCGCCGATGAAAGCCGTCAGCGAGTACAAGGTCATCGGCAAATCCTTACCGAACTCCATCATCACTTCCAAAGTGAGCGGGAAAGAAACCTGGGCGACCGACTTCCGCCTGCCTGGAATGTTGCATGGACGCATGGTGCATCCGAAAACGCTCGGTTCCACTCTCGTGTCCGCCGGGCAACTCGACAAAACCAAATATTCGAATTCGCAAGTCGTGGTGAAGGGCAATCTCGTGGGAGTCGTCGCGTCCACCGAGTGGGAAGCTATTCAGGCGTCCCAGCAGGTTGCCTCAGGCACGAAATGGACGGAGTGGAAAGGCTTGCCGGGCAGCGCAAGACTATATGACTACCTCAGGAAAGAGTCCGATTGGACCACCGCCCCCGCCACGAAGAGCGATGCCAGCAAGGGTGATGTGGGCCCTGTACTCGGCTCTGCCCACAAAAAACTTTCCGCCACCTATCAATTTTCCTACATGAAGCACGCGCCGATCGGCCCAACCATGGCAGTCGCCGACGTCAACGCCGATGGCACAGTGCACATTCATACGCATAACCAGAATCCGCAAGCGCTGCGCGGCGAAATTGCCATGATGCTTGGCACTACGCCCGATCATGTGATCGTGCACACACATCCCGGAGCCGGTCATTACGGAAGATCGAACGGCGGAAACGCAGGCGCGGAAGATGAAGCCGTGATCTTGTCGCAAGCCCTCGGCAAGCCTGTCCGCGTTCAGTGGATGCGCGCCGAAGATTTGCAGTGGTCGACGCAATCGTCCGCTGCCTTTTCCGACGTTGAGCTTGCCCTAGACCAAAAGGGCAAGATCGCGGCCTATCAAATCGATCACTACATGCCTGCCATGCAGGATGATAGGCCTATAGGTGCTGTCATTGCTGGACTGCCCACCATGCCGGCTCCTCAGGTTGACTCCAAATCTGTAACTTCCACGGTCAACGGAATTTCAGATCCCTGGGTTTATGGCGACGTTCCGAACGTGATTGAGCGCGGCCACGGCACATTCCAGATTGGCCAAAAGGCTTCGCCCCTCGCCGTCGGCCTCCGCGATCACAGCATGCGGACGCCCGGGCAATTCCAGCAGAACTATCCGCGCGAACTCGCTGTGAGCGAGGCCGCAACCCTCGCGGGCGCGGATGCCATCCAGTTCCGGATCGATCACGTGAAGGAAGAGCGCGTCATCGGGGTGCTTAGAGCGGTCCGTGATGCTTCCGGCTGGGACACCCGTCCATCGCCTCGCCCTGGCGCAGTTTCTACCGGTTCAACTCCAATCCGCGGTCGCGGCGTTTCTGTCATGTTCCGCTCGGGAACCTACTGGGCTTGCGTTTGCGAGATCGCCGTCACTCCCAGCACAGGCGCCATCGTCGTCGAAAAGTACACGATCGCCGTGGATCCCGGCATTGTGGTGAACCCAATGCAATTGAAGCGGCAGGTCGAAGGCGGCGCCGTGATGGGAATCAGCCAAGCGTTGCTCGAAGAAGCGATGTTCGATGAAAGCGGCATCACGTCACGAGACTGGAACACTTATCCCATCCTCAAAATGGCGGATATTCCTGAGATCAAAGTCGTGCTGCTCAACAATCCGAAAGTTGGCAGTTACGGCGGAGGTTCGGAAGCAGCCAACGCCCTCGCCGCTCCAGCGATCGCAGCGGCCCTCCAGGATGCAACTGGGAAGGTCAGCCGGCGGCTTCCGTTGAAACGCGCTTACATACAGGCACTTCTGAGGGCTTAACAGAGAATCAGAGGAGGACACTCTATTGGAGATCAAGAGAATCGGGTCGCAATCCTCTGCAAAAGGGCCGTCGAAGCGGTTCACTGGCACGGTACGGATCGATCCGCTTTTCCAGGCACCTGATCCGGCACTTGTTCAAGGCGCCAGCGTAACCTTCGAGCCGGGCGCGCGGACTGCATAGCACACGCATCCGCTCGGTCAGACTCTCAACGTCACGGCTGCGGTTGGGCACAGCACGGGGGAGGCCCCAGTCGATTGGCTGGAACAGGTCACTGCGGAGCAGTATTGGGGCGTGGCGTAAGAAGCGCTGCTGCTAAGGATCCAGGACTTTCAGTTCGCTGACGATACCTTCAGCCCTCACGTGAGGGATACCGCGGCACTCATAGAAATGGCCGATTATTCGTAGCGCAGAGCCACCAACGGATCGACACGGGCAGCGCGGCGGGCTGGAACCCAGCACGCTATCAGGCCAGTGACGAGAAGCAGCAGCGGAACGGCGATAAGCGTGGCCGGATCGTAGGGCGAAACGCCCCAAAGTTGGGTGGCAACGAGGCGCCCGACTCCGAAACTGGCTGCGAGACCAATTGCGACTCCCAAAATCACTAATCGCAGCCCCATCTTTATGACCAGCTTCAAGACGTCGCCGCGCTCCGCGCCGAGCGCCATGCGGATGCCGATTTCGTGCGTCCTGCGCGCGGCGGTGTAGGCGAGCACGCTGTACACGCCAATGGTCACGAGGATCAAGCCAATGCTGGCGAAAATTCCCAGCAAGAAAAAGCCAAAGCGCGGACCCGCATAAGAAAATTGGCTGATATAACCCTCGAGCGTGCCGGTGAACGTGAGCGCGACGCTTCGATCCGTGACCCAAATCTCCTGGCGGACAGCGTTCAGCATCGCGAGTGGTTCGCCAGCCGTGCGAATGAGCACGCCGCGACTGAAAGAGCCCGTGACCGTGTATGGTACCCACACTTCGGGTTCGGTAGGATCCTGCAATCCACGGTTTTTTGCGTCGGCGACGACGCCGACAATTTCGAACCAGGAATCGTGCACAGGATCGGGAGCCGTTTCGAGATGTACTAGATGAACGCGCTGGCCGATGGGATTCTCCGCCCCTAAATATTTGTGCGCAAAAGTCTGGTTGATGACCGCGAATTTTTTCGCGCCGTTCACCTCCGCTTCCGTGAACGGCCGCCCCGTCAAGAATTGAATCTTCAGCACCGGGAAATAGCCTTCGCTGCAGAGCTGATAAAGCGCGGTCCATTTTTCCGGGTGCGTCTTGCCGGGGATTTCGATGTCGGAATTGATTCCGCCATAGGGCGGCAAGGTGCTCGTTTCCGTGGCCTCGAGAATTCCGGGCATGGCTTTCAGCCGCAGCAGAAGCGGCCGGAAAAATCCCGCAATCTGATCGGCGTTTTTGTAGCGGTCCTTCGGAAGCGGAAGCCGGGCCACTAATATGTGATCCGGCTGCAAACCAAGATGAACTTCGCGTAGCGCTACAAAGCTGCGCATCAGAAGGCCCGCACCAACCAAGAGAGTGAGTGAAAGCGCAACCTCAAGAACGACGACGGCGTCGCGCAGTCGGCCATGCCGAAAACCGCCGCTAACTCCTTTGCCGCTGTCGCGTAGCGGGTCATTCAAATCGCGCCGCGCGGTTTGCAACGCAGGTACCAGGCCGAAAACCAGTGCGGTGGCCACCGAGACGCCAAGTGTAAAAAGCAGAACAGTAACGTTCAAGCGAATCGCTGCTTCGGCGGGGACGATATCTTGCGGGATGAGCGCGATCAGGGATTTAAGACCGCCCCAAGCGAACAACGCGCCAAGCGCGGCGCCACCAATGGCGAGCATGAGACTCTCAACAAGCAGTTGTCGCACCAGCCTCCAACGGCCCGCGCCCAGCGCAGAGCGGATGGCGAACTCTTTTTCACGAGTGGTCGCGCGCGCCAAAAGCAGGTTGGCCACATTGCCGCAGCCGATCAGCAGAAGCAGTCCCACGGCCCCGAGAACGATAAAGAGCATCGTGCGAAAGCGTCCAACGACCAGATCCGTCAGCGATTGAACCTCGACGGTAAAATGTTTCGGGTAATCTTTTGGATAGACCGTAGATAGATGCTGCGCGATTACCGCGAGGTCGGCCTGGGCCGCGCGTTCAGAAACTCCCGGCTTGAGATGGCCCATTAGAAACCAGTAAAGATTGTAGCCAAGCTCCGGAGTGGTATCGGCGTGACTGGGCTTTTCTGGAATCCACACGTCAGAATCGCCCCAGCCAAAACGCGGCGGCATGACGCCAATGAGCGTGCGGGCCGTGCCGTTCAAGACGAAAATTTTGTTAAGGATGGCAGGATCGGCATTGAAGCGGTTGACCCACACTTTGTAGCGCAAAACAAAAACCGGAGGCGCGCCAGGCTCATAGTCTGCGGGCTGCATGACTCGGCCGACGAGTGCCGGCATCCCCAGAAATTCGAAGGTGCCCGGCGTAACATAACCGCCGCTGAAGCGGTCTGTGCCCTCGCCGTAGGTGTACAGCACGTCGCCGCCGTGATTTGCGATCACGCGGTCAAAAACGTGATTCTGGGCGATATAGTCCAGGAACTCGGGCCCGCTATAGCCGCCCCTCCCGCCCGGCTGATTCTGTTCCGTGTCATGGATTTGGATGGAAACGAAATGCTGCGCATCTGGATAGGGGAAGGGCTCCATCAGGACGTTTTCGATGACGCTGAACATAGCGGTGGAGGCGCCAATGCCCAGCGCGAGAGTAATCATCGCGACGATGGCAAAGCCCGGGCTTTTCCTGAGGTTTCGTCCGGCGTAACGAAGATCCTGCCAGAATGAAAACATGCTTGGGCCTCCCGAGGTCGCTCGATAACTCTCAACCAATAGACGTTTGAAATCTGAATAGGTTCCATCGTCGAGGCGGAACTTGCAGACAAATATTTGCCGACACCTTCTTTGACGGCAAAAGCAGACTCGGGTTTGCTTCTACTCTGATTGCAGTACATTCCGTAATAGAAAATTAATCTAAAGCGGCGCTCAATCAGCAGATTGGCGTCAGGACGCGTTTCAGCTAGGATGTCCTCGCTTGAGTACCACAGTCACTCTTGCCTGGGCACTTTGGCCAGCATTGACGATGCATGTTGACCTGATAGCTTTTATGCAACGATCATGTAAGTCGAAGAGGAGCTTCCAGTGAACAAACTTGCGATCGCGGCGTTGTTAACGGTGAGCGGCGCGTTGGTGCCAAGCGCACAGGCCGCAGGCCAGACTTGCGAGCAACTCGCGCAGCTCGCCTTGCCGAACACAAAAGTTGCCTCGGCCCAGACCGTCGCGGCAGGAGCCTTTGCCCCGCCGGCGAACCTGGCTCCGTGGCTCGCTGGCGATCCAGACTTCTACAAACGTCTTCCGGCTTTCTGCAGGGTCACTGCTGAGGCAAAGCCGACAACGGATTCGGATATCAAGATCGAAGTGTGGTTGCCAGCGAGTGGATGGAACGGAAAGTTTCGCGGCCAGGGCAACGGCGGATTTGCAGGAGAAATTGATTATCGCATGCTCGGACTCGCAGTCCTGCAGGGATACGCGTCGGCGGCAACAGACACCGGTCACGCAGCGGAAGGGACCAATGCGACTTGGGCGCTCGGGCATCCAGAGAAAATCGTCGACTTCGCGTACCGGGCCATTCACGAAATGACGGTGGTAGGCAAGGCGGCCGTGAAAGCGTTTTACGGCGACGCGCCGCAACATTCGTATTTCGCGAACTGTTCGAATGGCGGGCGTCAGGCATTGATGGAGGCACAACGCTACCCTGAGGATTACGACGGCATCCTGGCGGGCGCTCCGGCGAATTACTGGACGCACCTGCTGGGCGCCGCCTTGTGGAATGCGCAATCTACTACACTCGATCCGGCGAGCTACATTCCAACGAGCAAAATTCCAACCATCGCAAAAGGCGTCAACGAGACGTGCGATGCAAGAGATGGCGTTACCGACGGCGTGTTAAATGATCCGCGACAGTGCCACTTCGATCCCGCAGACCTGCTTTGCAAAGCGGCCGATTCGGACTCCTGTCTCACGCAGTCGCAAGTCACGGCGTTGAAAAAACTGTATCAGGGGCCGCGCGATGCAAAGGGCCAGCAGATTTTTCCAGGGTATGAGCCGGGAGGCGAGCAAGGGGGCGGAGGCTGGGCGCTATGGATAACCGGCCCCGCCCCGGGAAAGGCCCTGCTCTTCGCGTTCGGCAATGGATTCTTCTCTAACATGGTGTATGACAAGCCGGATTGGGATTATAAGAAGGCAAACTTAGACGAGTCAGTAGCAGTCGCGGACAAAAAATTCGCCGCCGTACTGAACGCCACGGACACCAACCTGAAACCGTTCGAATCGCGTGGCGGAAAGCTCATTATCTTTCACGGCTGGAACGATTCCGGAATTTCTCCGCTGAACACAATCAACTATTACGAGAGTGTAGAAAGCAAAATGGGCAAGCAGGATGCCGATTCTTTCTTGCGCCTGTTCATGGTTCCCGGCATGCAGCATTGCGGCGGCGGACCCGGTCCGGATGTTTTTGGTCAGGTCGGTTTCAGCTCGCCAAATGATCCGCAGCACAACATGTATCTGGCGCTTGAACAGTGGGTGGAAAAGGGCGCCGCGCCTTCGACGGTGATTGCAACGAAGGAGGCAGCGAGCGGATCCGTTGGAGGCGTGAAAGTGACGAGGCCGCTTTGCGCGTACCCGCAGGTGGCTCATTATAAGGGCACTGGCGATACAAATGAGGCCGCGAATTTTGTGTGCGGAGCCCCGCCAGCGAAATAAAATCGACCAACACGACCGCGTGGTTCAAGAATCGTTAAGCTGCGTTTTCTGGGCGGAAGACGCGCTGGAAGCGCGGGCCGGTAAACTGAACGCCAACCAGGCGCTCGCCTTGCGTGGGAGCGTCGATGACGTGAACTACCCGGCCGGACGTGGCGAAGTCGGCTTCGGTGCGGCGCGAGGCGTAGTTAGAAAAAGGAATGCGGATTTCGAGATCGGAGCCAACGGCGACGTCGAAACGCGTGACGAACGCGGCGCCGCTTCGGCATAAATTTTCGCTGGAAGTTTCTTCTTCGAAGATGACTCCGCGGCTGTCGCGTCCTCGGACTCTGAGTGGAAGGCGGACGGCGATTCTACGCTCCGAGCGTTGCTTCGAGACGGTCTGGGTCAAGTGGACCATGGGCTGGGTCCTCTTTTCTGGCGTCCGCTGCGCAGCCTTTAAGCTGGGCGGCCACTGAGCGGTTACTGCTTTGGTCAGCCGACAGATGCTCACCGTTTTGGGCGGTGGCAGACCGTCTGACTCCCGCGGCGGCTCGGCTCTCGAGGAAGGATTCCACCTTCTCGACAACCTCGCTGGGCGTTCGCGCCGCATGTACGATTCGACGAAGCTCGCTGCTGTTCCCCACGCCATGAGTAAACCAGCAAGCGAACTGTTTCATTTTGCCAATACCATCGGGCAGGTTGGCAGCATTAATTTGCCTATAGTAGCCAGAAAGTAACTGATGGCGCTCGGCCTCGGTGGGAGTGTCGTACCGGCCACTGGCAGCGTATTGCTGCATCTGCCGGAAAATCCAGGGGTTGGTGGCGGCAGCGCGGCCAATCATCACGGCGTCGCAGCCAGTTTCGCGAACCATCCGCTCGGCGTCTTCGGGAGTATTGATGTCACCATTACCAATGACGGGAATTTTCACTGCCTGCTTCACGGCGGCGATGATAGTCCAGTCGGCAGCGCCCGCATACCCCTGCAGGCGCGTGCGCGGATGCACGGCGACGCCTTCTATGCCAATGCTTTCTGCCATTTTGGCGACTTCGACGGCAACGATGGAATTCTCGTCCCAGCCGGCTCGCAGCTTGATGGTCAGCGGAATTTTGACGGCGGCGCGAACCACTTTGAAGATTTCGCCGAGGAGCGGCAGATCGCGCAGCAAGCCCGAGCCGCCGCACTTGACGACTTTTTTGGCGGGGCAGCCCAGATTGATATCCACCGCGTCATAACCGAGATCTTCGACCATGCGCGCAGCTTCGGCCATCACAACCGGATTCGCGCCGAAAAGCTGCGCTGTTATGGGATGCTCGTCTTCCTGAAAATAGAGATAACGAAGCGTTTTAGCCGCGCTCCGCGTGATGCCCTCCGAGCTGGTGAACTCCGTCATCAGCAAGCCACAACTACCGAGTCCGCGAATCACGCGGCGGAAAAGCGTGTCCGTCACCCCAGCCATTGGCGCAAGGACCGCCGCGGGGCGGATCGTCAGGTCGCGAATTTGGAAAGAAGCCGGAAGCATGTGCTCGCTCGTGGGCTAGTCCAGTCTAGGCCGAGCCGCGACACGCTGGCAAGGCAAGATGTCAAATGACAGTGAAAGAAGGGCTTGGGGAGCGAAGCCGGGGCTCTTCAAAGCTCAGGGTAACAAGCCCTCCCCTACAGTTCAGGAATTGCCGCTTGGGCCTTTCCTTTAAGGAAGGCGTCGAGCTTGAGGAATTTGCGGCCGAGGGCGGCGCTATACGCAGACCATTCGTCGTCACCGGATTCGGTGACCAGGGCGGCGCGGACGGCGGCCATTTTGGAATCCATATCGTCGAGGTAGTGGAAGACCATGGCTTCGCGGATCATGGGGAGTTTGGGCGAGCCGAATTCGTATTGGCCGTGATGGCTAATCAAGAGATGCTGGACCACGGCTTTCAGATTTGGCGGGAATCCTTCGATGGCGTCCATCGCTTTGGAGACGGTTTCGAGTTCCATGACAATGTGGCCAAGGAGCTGACCTTCGGTGGTGTAGCCGATGGCGCGGTCGTAGCAGAGCTCGTCAAGTTTGCCGACGTCGTGCAGGATGGCAACGGTGAGGAGGAGGTCGGTGTTTAGTTCCGGATAATGAGCCGCAACTTGCATCGCCAAGCCGCATAACCCAATGACGTGTTCCAGCAGACCACCGAGATAGGCGTGATGCATGACTTTAGCGGCGGGAGCTCGTTTGTAGCGGGCGGCCGTCGCAGGGTCGGTAATGATTCCGTTCACCAATTTTTTGAGCCAGGCATTCTTGATAGAGTTCGCGTATTCGAGGAGTTGCTCCCAGAGCTTGCCGACATCTTCCTTGGTGTGTGGCAGAAAATCGGAGAGATCGACTTCCTCGGGTTTGGCGCGGCGGAGCTGCTGCAGGGAGAGTTGCGGCTTGTTGCGGTAGATTTCGACGCGGGCGTTAACCTTCACGAAATCGTCGCGGCCCACGTCTTTGGCGGCGGCCTCAAATTGATCCCACATGCGGGCTTCGATAGTGCCGCTTCGATCGCCGAGCTCGAGGCGAAGATAGGCTTTGCCGTCGCGGGTGCTGCGAATTTCTTTTTCGTGAACGAGAAAGAAAGTGGTGATGGTTTGTTCGGTGCCGAGATCGCTAACGAACGACGTCTTCATCAGTTGCCCGAGTCGCCGGGTTTTTTGCCGAACAGCAGGTATTTCTTGTGGCCCTTCTTGGACTTGGTGACTTCTGGCGTAGCGCTGACCTCTTGAATTTCGGAGTTGCTGCCGCCGGCGGCGTCCTGATAGCCGGGTTTGATGACGACGTAGCTTTCCTCGCGAAGGGTCTTGAGATATTCGCGGAGGGCCGGCTCCAAACGCTGGTCGTAGAGCTTTCCCTCGATTTCATTCTGGACTTTGGCAAGCGCTTGTTCGCCTTCGTCGTAATGCTCGAGGACTTGCATGATCAGAAACCCTTGCTTCGTTTCCATCACGCCGGTCAGGCCGTTCTTCTTCATGCTGAAAACGGTGTCTTCAAGTTCTTTGGAGAGTTCGCCGCGCTTGTAAACGCCCAAGTAACCGCCTTGTTTCGCGGTGGAACCATCGGAATAGCGTTTGGCGATTTCCCCAAAGTCTTCTCCATCCTGAATCCGCTTTAAGGCCGTCTCCGCTTTCTTCTTGAGCTCCGCAATTTCCGCCTCATCTTTCCCTGTTGTATTGATTTCGATGGAGCGCAGAGCGACTTGCTCGGGGCGGACGAACTCCGCTTTATGCTCGTCGTAGTATTTTTGGATTTCTTCCTTGGTGACGTTGATGTGGGAGC
>DATDHE010000030.1:0-3724 GCA_036521695.1 Candidatus Acidiferrum sp.
CAGGCTGGTCGATGACGAGTTCACGCTAACGGTCCATTCAGGCTAAAACACCCGGAAATTCGAATAATTTGCGGCAAACAGGCGCGATTGCGCTCATTGAGAACTTGGCCGCTCGCCCCGACCGGGTCAATGAGCGCAATCGCGATGTCACAACCGCAACCCGACTTCTCAGCGGCATCGCACCGGATACGATTTCTGCGATGAACCCCGTCGCTTCATGCTTCGCGTCGGGAGAGTCACTCTATCTCGGAGTTGCCGTTCTCGCGCTGGCGATTTTCGGGTCGCCGTTTCTAAGGCGCGCGCTGGGCTGGTTCGACGTTTGCGCAATGGCTAGCC
Organism: Candidatus Acidiferrum sp.; assembly: GCA_036521695.1. Lineage (GTDB taxonomy): Bacteria > Acidobacteriota > Terriglobia > Acidiferrales > UBA7541 > Acidiferrum. Next base: position 337 of record DATDHE010000030.1, read on the forward strand.
TCACTCGCTTGCGTGAAGCTTGCCTGGCCCAAGTGGGCTACTTGATGGGTTTGAACCCGAATAGGGCTAATTGTCGTCGGCACAAACGAAGCCCGACAGGTCCTTGGAATCCTTGCCCGTTGTCAACCATGGATCCCGATATGAAGAAGACGCTACTCCCCGAATTCGCGAAGACACCCGTTCCGGAAGTGGGGCGCTCCATCTCTGTGAACGCCAGATGGGCTGCGTCCAGAACACCGAGATCACTTGTCACCAGTGTGCCGTGCCTCGCAAAGATTGTGACCTGGCCGGAGTAGGAAAGGTTCGCCGGTGGTTCGACCGCAGGCAGGCCGGCAGACGGAGCGAGGTCCAGGGCGACGAAACTAGTGGCCCGTCAAGCGGCCCGCACCGGTGATGGTGCCAGTGGCGCAGAGACCTACAGGGCTTTTGTGCAGTTCTGTGTGGTGAACACGCTGCGGATCGTGCCTCTTGCACGCCGGCACCGGTCGTCAGCTGAGGCCTTGAAGGTTCTCCCCGACTGTTTCATGGGTAAGACGACGGCCGACAGCCCCCAGATTAGTCATTATGGTGTGACCGGCTCGATGCGCTAGTCGTGGGTTAGGCTGAGTTTATTAAGAACTTTAGTCCAGAGCCACAAGCGGAGGGAACCGGTCATGAATGAGAAGTTACGATTTTTGGGTTTGGATGTCCATGCCGAAACGATAGCGGTTGCAGTAGCCGAACCGAATGGCGAGGTTCGCAGCCTAGGAATGATCGCCAACCGCGAAGATTCGATCCGCAAGTTCATCCGCAAGCTTGATTCGCCCGAGCATCTACGAGCCTGCTATGAAGCGGGCCCGACGGGCTTCGTACTGTACTGGCAACTGACGCAGTTGGGAGTCAAGTGCGATGTGGTGGCGCCGTCGCTGGTTCCGAAGAAGCCCGGGGATCGGGTAAAGACCGACCGGCGGGATGCTCTGAAGCTGGCGCGCAGTCACCGCTCCGACGATCTGACTGCGGTGTGGGTGCCGGATGAAGGCTCGGAAGCATTGCGCGATCTTGTCCGGGCGCGAGAGGCGGCCAAGCAGGATCAGCTGCGAGCAAAGCATCGGCTAACCAAGTTTCTGCTGCGTACGGGCCAGCGTCCTCCGCTGGGAGTGAAGGCGTGGACGGAAAAATACGTCGAGTGGGTCCAGCAGGTCCGCTACACGCATCCTGCGCAGGAGGCCACTTTGCTCGATTGTCTGAACGAAGTTCAGCATATGGAAGAACGAGTCAAGCGGTTGGAGCAGTCGATTGTGGAAGTGATTCAGCTGGCTCCCGCGCCGATGCAGGAAGTGGTTCGCGGTTTACAGGCATTGCGCGGTATTGCGCATATCTCGGCAGTCACGATTGTTGTCGAGCTGGGCAACATCACCTCCCGCTTCGAGAGCGCGCGTGACCTGATGGGGTATAGCGGAGCATTTCCGAGCGAAGACTCCAGCGGCAAGCGTATTCGAAGAGGAGGCATTACCAAGTCAGGTAACGCGCACCTCAGACGAATCGTGGTCGAATCAGCCTGGAGCTATCGCCACCGGCCAGCGATCGGAGCCCGGTTGCGCAGGCGACAGGAAGGGCTTCCGGCAGAGATCACCGAGATTGCATGGAAAGCGCAGAATCGCCTGCACAAGCGCTACATGACGCTGATGGCTCGAGGCAAGGAGCAGAGAAAGACCATGACGGCGATCGCACGCGAACTGTTGGGCTTTATCTGGGCCATCGGGATCAAGGCCGAAGCGGCCTGCAAGCAACAAATGGCGGCATGAAGGGAAGCGAAAGAACAAAAAGCAAAGACTTTCCAAATAAGGAAAAAGCAAAAACAAATCAACCAATGAACAACGTTATCCAAATCGAGGACAGGGTCAGCCGCAGCCGGAGCAAGCACGAAGGAGAATCCTCGGCTTCCCTATGCGACAGGCTCAGCCGGACTCGCGAAGTTAGTCAGAGGCAGCTCCCGACGGATCATGATTATGCGGTTCCGACCCGCGAATATCAGCTTGATCAATCGTCGCCATTACCTGCCACGGCTGCTGCTGATCCTGTCCTCGAAAAGACAAATACAAAAACCACACCAACGATTCGAAGATGTTGACAGGGTCACACCATATCAGGGAAGGTTTGCCCGTCACTCGACCAGAAACCACATTAGGCGATCCTGCTCGGGAGCAAAATCTCCTTACAACGTCCCTTCCGATTAGACAGTGGAGTCGGGCACAGCCGCAGAAGATCTGCCATATTCCCTTCTCGAGGTGGGGGCTCGGATTGCCTAAATCGGGAACAGATATGCTACTTCCGTAACTCGAAAAAACCTGGGATCAGTGGCAACATTCATGCAGATGTGCCTCCCCCAGGGAGACGGGCAGATGCGTGTAAAAGTTTTTTCGGCAGTGTTTGGGATCCTAGTGGTTGTGATCCCCGGGATGGCGTTGGCCCAGGCGGGTGGAGCGTTGGGCAACGGTATCAGCGCGCGCGCGACGGCGTTAGGCGGCGCGACAGTGGCTTCGGCGGAAGGCCCCCTGGAAGCAATGCAGGGCAATCCTGCAGAATTGACCAGCTTGAGCGGACGTTCGCTCGACCTGAGCGTAACTAGCCTGTTCGCCAGCGGCAGTTTCACCAATTCAGTTTCGAGTAGCGGAACCATTCAGAACAGTGCGGGAACGTTGCCTTACGGCGCGTTCGCGATGCGGCTGGGATCGCGCTTCATCCTGGGGCTCTCCGCGGCGCCGGATACCATGATGAAGGCCAACTGGACCTATCTGGATCCTCCGGGCACGGGTGGCGCCAGCTACGGACTGCAGGAAAACCGGTCGACGATTTTGGCGCTGCGCTCCTCGGCAGGACTGGGTTACGTGGTGAACAACAAGCTTTCCCTGGGCGCGAGTTTCGGCGCGATTTACAACGCCAATTCTCTGCACGCTCCTTACATCTTCCAACAGCAGCCGCAGCTGGCCGGGTTGAAGACGCTGCTCGATCTGCAGGCCTCGGGCGTGGGGTGGAACGGAACCTTAGGGGCCGTAATCACGCCAAGCAAGAAGCTGACGATCGGACTGGCCTACCGCACGCAGACGAATGTACATACCTATGGCAACGCTTCCGGGAACGCGGCAGCTCAGTTCACGGCGCTGGGAATTCCGTTCCAGCCGGCGTTCCACTATGACGCCGAAGTAGACACGAAGTTTCCGCAGGCGTTCACGGGTGGCGTTTCGTGGCAGGGATGGAGGCACTCGCGCATCAATCTGCAGGGGCAGTGGATCGACTGGAGCAGCGCCTTCCAGCAACTGCCGGTCAAACTGACGAACGGCAACAATTCGCAGATCAATGGATTCCTGGGCAGCAGCTCGTTGCAGGACACGATTCCTCTGCGCTGGAG
>DATDHE010000031.1:0-1873 GCA_036521695.1 Candidatus Acidiferrum sp.
GTGGTTTGTGGTGAGGAAATTGCTGGGCAGTTAGCGACGATTCCGGTGCGGGTGATGGCTGGCGGAGAAACGCGGCCGGCGATCTGGATTTTGGATTTTATTGTGCGGGAAGATTTCCGTGGGAAGGGGTTGGGGAAGCAGTTGGTGACGGCGGCGCGGGAGAAGTATCCGACGATGATTACTTTGGGAATTAATGAGCAATCGGCGGGAGTGTTTCGGAGCATGGGTTGGGTGGAGATGGGGTGGATCCACCGATACCAGAAATTGTTGTATGCGGCCTACGGGCTTGCGGGAGCAGCGGGGATTGCGCCGGTGCGAGGATTATTGAATTTACTGTCTGCGCCGATGCGCATGGGGGCAGGGAGAGCAGGGAGCGTCGGGAGGTATACGGCAAGAACCATGTGCGAATTTGGGGCGGAGTTCGATGAGCTTTGGGAGCGCGCTTCAGGGCAATGGGCGTGTGCTGCGCGGAGAGATGCGCGGACGCTGAAGTGGCAATTTGAGGAACAGCCGGGGAAGCGGTTTGAAATCATCGGATGCTATGAGAAGGAACGGCTGGCGGGGTATGTGGTGCTCTTCTTTCGAAAGAGATTTTCTGGCGCGGGGCCGAGCGGTGGTCCGGCGAAGGCGGCGATCAGCGATCTCTTGTATGAACGCGAAAATGGGGCGAAAATTGTGGACGCGTTGATTGACGCCGCGCTGCGAAGAGCCATCGAGCTGCGAGCGGGCAGCCTGGTGACGGACGTGTTGGATAAATTAGTGGAACAGCGATTGAAGCGGTGCGGGTTTTGGAGAATAAAGAAGTCGCCGCAATTCATGGCGTGGGCCACGGCGAGCGACGTGGTAGCGAAGAATGTGTTTTGCAATCCGCAAAACTGGTTTTTGACGCGCGGCGATTCGGATGTGAGCATCATCGAAGAGCCCAACCTGGAATAAAGATGGAAACGCCAACGCCATGGTGCCGGTGATTCAGTACCACATGATTGACAAGCCGAGCCGCAGCTCGCGGGTGAGGGGAGGATTTACGCCGCCGGCGCGGTTTGCACGGCAGATGCGGTATTTGAAGGCGCAGGGATTGGCGTTTTACACCGCCGCCGAGCTGATTGATCACTACTGGGCGCGCGGCGAATTTCCGCGGTCTGGGATTACGGTGACGTTTGACGACGGGTGCCGGGATAGCTACACGAATGCGTTTCCGGTTTTGCGGGAACTGGGGATCAAGGCCACGATTTTTCTGGTGCCGTCGGTGATCGGGCAGATCTCGGCAAAGCCGCTGGCCAAGGGGGAAGAGGCGCGGCCACACCTCTCGCGTGAAGAGATTTTGGAGATGGCCAAGCACGGAATCGAATTCGGCTCCCACACGACAAATCATAGACTGCTGCATGAGCTGAAACCGGAAGAAGTGAAGTACGAAGTCAGCGACGCAAAAAAGCAGATCGAAGAGATGCTCCAGAGGCCGTGCAAAACGCTGGCGTATCCCGCGGGATTTTTTAACGCGACGGTGGAAAAGATCGTAGCGGAGGCGGGATACACCTGCGCGTTCAGCACGGTCTATGGGCCAAAAGAGCCGATCGATCTATACGCATTGAATCGGATTGAGATTTTGCGGCGGGACAGGTTTTTGTGGCAGTTTGCACGGAAGATCGGGCCGCTTAAGAAGCCGCTTGCATAGAGGCGAAAAGCGCGTGCGGCGCCGAGCGTAGCCTGGCGTATCACATCAGCACCCTGGGCGCCAGCCGTTTCGGAAGATTGACAGGGGCTAGCCCAGTCCACCCCCGCATGGTCGCTCTTTTATGCCTCTTCGCGACCCTTCCGCAGTAGACTCCTATTTTCGCATTCGCAGACGCAGCTTGATTTTTACCTAGTCTTATTG
>DATDHE010000032.1:0-6557 GCA_036521695.1 Candidatus Acidiferrum sp.
CCCCGTCCAGCAAGCGCCCCACAAAACGAACACGTTCATCCATAACCGAACACTCCTTCCAAGGCATCGCTTCCTCCCCTAGGGGAGGAAGTGTCACCTATGTGTCCGGTACAAACTGTCACCCATGTGTCGGGTCGCTCATTCCTCAGCGAGCGTGATCCAGAACAAAAAAGCCGGGCAGCATCGCCCGGCCTTCGCCATTCCCGAACGGCAAAACAAAACTAGAAGTGGCAGGAGGCCACTCCGCGCTTTTGCAGATATTTCTGATGGTATTCTTCCGCGCGATAGAAGGTGCCGGCCGGAGTGATTTCTGTCGCGATGGGCCTTTTTAATTTTCCGCTCGCGTCCAACGCTTCCCGCGATTTCTTCGCAATGGCTTCCTGCTCTGGCGAATGAACGAAAATAGCCGTGCGGTATTGCGAGCCGAAGTCCGGCCCTTGCCTGTTCACTTGAGTCGGATCATGTACTTTCCAGAAGACGTCGAGCAATTGCTCGTAGCTCACTTTGGCCGGATCAAATGTCACCTGAACAACTTCCGCGTGCCCCGTCTCATCCGTGCAAACATCCTTGTATGTGGGATTCGGCAGCTCCCCGCCGCTATACCCCACCTCCGTATCGATCACTCCTGGCACCTGCTGAAAAGCCGCTTCAATTCCCCAGAAGCAGCCCGCTCCAAACGTTGCAATCTCTGGCATCGCCATCTCCTTAGCGAACTCGTTTTGGTTCGCTACTATGGTCAGTCTCTCGTGCGCACAGCCATTGGATGCGGGCAATACCTCACAAGTTTCGGTGAGTTCTTGAAGCAAATCCTCGCACCACGTTTGCCCAACATTTTCTCCTTGGTCGCTCGCCTGCCTTAACGAGCTTCCGCCTCACGTCTTTTTCTTAGCCGCCGCATCAAAAGTCTTCAGCTTGGCCTGCGCCAGCGCTTTGTAGGCACTATTTACCGACGCGGACTGCGTAAAAGCATCTTTTGCCTCGGCATTCTTTTTCAAGTTTAACAGCGCGAACCCTAGCCGGTACTGATTTCGCCCATAGCTTCCTTCATCTGACTTCAGCAGTGGTCCTGCCGCCTTGAAATTCTGTACGGCTTGCTCGTTATCCTTTTTTTGGATGTTCACCTGGCCCAAAGCACTGAGAGCCAGGCCTTTCTGCAGCGAAATCTGCTGCTGCCACTGTTCGTCGGTAACTCCTTCCGGTTTTGTAGCCGCTCCCAGCAGGACAATTACTTTTTTGGCGTAAGCTTCTGCCTTATCCAGCTGCTCTCCTTTTTCGCTGTAATAGTCCGACAGCAAGAGCAGCATTCCGATATTGTTGGGATCCTTGGCCAAAAGCCCGTTCGCTACTTCCAGCATTTTCGGAACGTTTTGCGCCTGCTGATACGAAGTCGCCGCCACGCCCAGGGCCTGATTCGCGAATTGCGAATCAGGAAAAAGTTGCACGAAGCGCGTCAAGAGCGCGGCCCGTTTCGCGGCGTTTGTGGATCGATAAAACCCTAGGAACATGGCCTGCTCGATATAGGTGATGTTGTCTTTACTGCTGTCCAACGCTTCGTTCTGCTGTCGTTGCCAGGTGCTAGCCTCGACTCCATCCGGGGCGGGTAACGCTTTGTATCGTTGCAGAATGGCTGGCACTTTCTCTCCGTAGGCCATCAGTTTGTCTATGTCGCCCTTTTCGCTGGCTGCTCGCACCATATTCACGGCGTTGGCAAGATTGTCGGGATCAAGCGCAAACAGTTTGTCGCCGTACTCAAAAGCCTTGTCGTAGTTTTTCTGCGTAATGTAATAGTTTACATAGAGATCGTCGGCCACAATGGCCATGTCACCCTGGCCGAGGCTTGATGAAAATTTATCGATCAAGGCTAGCTTTTGCGCTGGATCGGCCGTGCCATTGATTTCCGTCAGCGCATGGTCCGTGTCGGACCCTGCTGGGATCGGCACGAATTTGCCGATCGTTTGTCCGCTAGCAGTCCGGGCCGCAAAAACTAGCAGTGTGAAAACCCCAATGATCTCAATGATTCGCTTCATGGACGCCTCCGCAGGAAGGAAATTGACTGCATCTTAGTGCCGCTTGGCTCTGGGCGCAAACGAATTCCTCCTCAAATTGGCGTTGCCCTCCAACTAGGCGTCTCGCTCCCGCGTTTTCGTCTAGAATAGAAGAGCTTTGGAAGATTATTGCGGGGAGGATTTCGTGGCGATGTTTGAGTCGCGTCACACTTTGTCGTTGCGGAAGACCGCGGCCTTTGCACTGACGGCATCTTGTCTGCTGACGGGTTACATCCAGCGCACAAATGCGCAGGCCGGAATGGCCTGCCACTCGATGGACATGCATGTGGAGGTCGCTCCCGATCAACTTCCGCCGCCCCAGAAGCTCTCCGGCGTCGGCAACGCCCACATCCGCATCACCGCAACTCCCGAGGCGCAGATGTGGTTTGACCAAGGTTTGAATTTGCTGCACGATTTTTGGGACTACGAATCCATTCGAGCATTCGAACAAGGTGCTCGCGTCGACCCAAAGTGCGCGATGTGCTATTGGGGTATTTACCAGGCAGCGAAAACAAACTATCGAGACGAGAACAGATACTACAGGGACCAAGCGCTAGCCAAAGCAGTCAGCCTGAAAAATCGCGCCAGTAAATCGGAACAACTGTATATCGAGGCGGGCGTGGCCGCCGAAAAAGACGAAAAGAAAGACAAGAACCCGACGAATTCGAAGGAAGTTCAAGTCTATCGCAAGCTCGTCAAGCGCGAACCCACTGACCAGCAAGCGCGCATTTTCTTGGCGTGGGCGCTCACCGATGGCTACGACGATCACGACCAGCCGCGCGCCGGCCAAAAAGAAGCCTTGGCAATTTTGGAAGCCGTGCTCAAAGAGGACCACGACAACTCTGCCGCGAATCACTATTGGATTCACGTGGTGGAGGCAAGTTCTCACCCGGAGCAAGCGCTCCGCAGCGCCGAAATCCTTGGCCGTCTCGCGCCGACCTCGGGACATATGGTCCACATGCCGGGCCACATCTTTTATCGCACCGGTGACTACGCCCATGCAAAAGCATCCTTTGCCGCATCTACGAAAGCCGATGAGCAATACATGCAGGAGCAGCACGTTCAAGTCGACGACGATTGGAACTACGTGCACAACTTGATGTATGCCATCGCGAACCTCCTGGAAGCTGGCGAATTGAACGAGGCCACCTCGGTGTCAGCCAAGTTAAAAGACGCACGCGGCCAGCTTGCCAATACGCTCTATCCGTGGTCGCCGCGCGACGCCATGTCAAGGCTTAATCCAGGCCTGCCGGTCGCTCTCCGCGACGCCGATTGGACCACCGCTCTCACGCTGCTCCAATCGAGCGATCCTCCCGCAACACTGCCGAACCTCCAGTTTCTCGCCCGCCAGCTAACGCAATTCGCACTTGGCATGCAGGCGCTCGACGCGCATCAATTGGCTAGCGCGGAAGCGGCGTCGGCCCAGTTCGATGCCGAACTCAAGCGAATGTCCGATCACTTAAGAGACGAAGAGAAGGCTAAGTCCAAAGAAAAACACAAAGACAAGAAAACCGCCGATGCAGGTCCGCCAAAACTTCAACTGATGCCAGACGCGTTCCCAAAGCCGCTGGTGAAGAACCTGTCCATCATGTCACTGGAACTTCGTGCAGGGCTTCTTATGGCCAAGAAGCAGAACGCCGAGGCGAAAAAGCTTTACGTACAAGCTGCCCAGGAAGAAAAAGCGCTCGGCTATCACGAACCTCCGGCCTACGTTCGGCCTGTCGCAGAAACGGAAGCAGCGGCCTTCATGGCCGCCTCAGACTGGGCCGCCGCAAAGGCCGCCTACAAAGAAGCCCTCGCCGAACGCCCGCGCTCGGGCTTTCCGCTCTATGGCATAGCAATGGCCAGCGAACAATCTGGTGACACTACCGCAGCCACGGCCAGCTATGAGGACTTCTTGTCCGCCTGGAAATCTGCCGATCCCAGTCTTCCGCAACTGGCCCATGCGCGCGATTACCTCGCCTTACACGGGACCGTCGCAACTGGAAAATAGCGGGCTAGTTTGAATAGGATTTATTTCGACGCGGCTTAGGACCAAAACTCCGCCGAAGTCACCGCCGGAACAATCTCAAACTCGACCAAATCCTCCCAACACCTGACCCACTCCGTGAGCGAAACCACGCAATCCGCTTCTATAATCTGGAAACAACGACAGCCTCCCGAATCCACCCAGCTAACGTGATAAGTAACTCCAGGCGGCAGCATGCGCCCCTCGCGCCCGAAGCTCTCGTCTATCGCCTTGGTCGCCATTCTTGAACCGTTCAATCACCATGAGAAGCATGGACGGAAGTCTAGCCGATCTCACCCCAGCCGCAAACCGAACAGCCACCAACTGTCCGCAACTTTCCCAATTTGGAACATTTGAGTAGCACGGAACTCCGAGCCGCCTTCCAGTTGCCAGAAATCCCCTTCCATTTGTTCTTTTCTTGACAAATGGTTACTCATTGTTTATAGTCGTTTGTGAGTATGATTTCGTTCGCGCATTCCGTACCGCCAGCAACTTTGCTGGCGTTTTTGCTTTCTGCAGTCACCTCTTGGTTTAAGTGCTTTGTTTGCCAGACTTGCGAGCCAAACGACATTTTGCACAATTTTGGTGCAAACAAGTTATTTAGATCAAAACAAATAACTTTAAATCAGTTTAGAATCAACACTTATGAAAAACCCGGGGGGAGGGGGGTCGTTATCGTTAACCTGGACGAAGCGCTAGCGTCCTGATTCGTATCTGACCTCTAAATTCTCCAAACCGAGTCGTAATGATCCGCCTGCGAATCAAGTTGGCTCTATACACGCAAAGCTACGACCGATGAGTACGTCGCCCGCAATTTGCTTGATTTGACCCGCCGCACATTTCGCGAGACGATGCAAACTTTGGACTAGGTGCAAATTTGGATCTGGGCTTACAGGGCCGCGTAGCCACCGTGGCTGCCGCCAGCAAGGGACTTGGCCGCGCCGTTGCAGAAGAGCTTGCGCGCGAAGGCGCCAGTTTTGCCATTTGCGCGCGCACTGCGTCCGAGCTTGAATAAGCCGCCGACCAAATTCAGAAATCCACCGGTCGGGAAGTCTTCTGTCAACCCGTCGACGTCACAAATCCCGCCGCCGTCTCTCATTTCGTGGCTGCTGTCGAAGACCGCTTTGGCCGTCTCGATATTTGCGTTACCAATTCCGGCGGTCCTCCATCAAAGCTATTTGTAGACACAAAACCAGAAGAGTGGCGGTCCGCCGTGGATCTCCTGCTGATGAGCACAATCTTTTTTGCCGAAGAAACGCTGCCGCACATGCAAAAAACAAGTGGGGACGCTTCATCACCATCACATCTTCCGCCGTGAAGCAACCTGTTGACGGTCTGCTGCTCTCTAATTCCATTCGCGCCGCCGTCGCTGGCCTGGCGCGCACTCTTGCGAATGAATACGCCGCTCACGGCATTACCGTCAACAACGTCTACCCCGGCTACACGCGTATCACGCGTCTGGATAATCTTGCCGCAACCATTTCTGCGCGCACTGGCGCTCAGCCGGAAGCGGTCTTCGCCGATTGGACCCGCCAGATTCCCGCAGGCTGTATCGGCACGCCGCAAGAACTCTCCGCCGTCGTGGCCTTCCTCGCTTCGGAGCGCGCCAGCTACGTGAATGGCACATCCATCGCGGTCGATGGCGGCATGGTAAGAAGTCTCCTATAATAAAAGATGATGAATCTCTCCCAGCGCCACTTTCAACTTTCGATTCTGCCTGAAATCTTTGCCACCGTAGGGCTCGCGCCAAGCGCAAGTATTCCAGCCTGGGCCACGCAAGGCTCTTTCTTCTCCGTCACGCGCACGCCCGACGAACTCTCCATTGTCGTCGAGGAATCCCTCGTTCCCACCGGAGTTCAATCGCAGGGTGGCTGGCGGGTCATGAAAGTGCACGGGCCTTTTGTTCTCGCGGAGGTCGGCGTATTGGCTTCGCTTGCCGGGCCTCTCGCCGCCGCGAAGATCAGTGCGTTTGTCGTCTCCACCTTTGACACAGACTACGTCCTGGTGGCCAATGAAAATCTGGCCCCTGCCGTCTCGACACTCGAGCGGGCAGGACACACATTCCAGAAGGGCCAATCTGAATGACCATTTCCTTTTTTGTGAGCAATCCTAGTCGTCCGCGCCGCAGGACGGCGCATCTCGCCGTTGCTAACCTGCTCGCGATTCTCTTCGTCACGCTGTACCTTCGCGCCGACGAGCCTTACGCCCGCAGTCGCGACTACGACCTGCAACACTCGCGCATCGCTCTGCGCTTCGATCTCGATCAAAAAAAAGTGATTGGCGACATCACTCATTCGCTGACCATCCTCCGCGACTCAACCTCGAAGATTATTTTTGATTCCGCCGGCTTGACCATCCAAAGCGTCACTGTCAACAAATCACCCGCCAAGTTCGACGCCAAAGACGACAAACTCATCATCCCGCTCGCCCCCGCTGCCCGCGCTGGCGAAAAATTCGACGTCAATATTCGCTACGAAGCCAAGCCCACCAAGGGCCTTTACTTC
>DATDHE010000033.1:0-6198 GCA_036521695.1 Candidatus Acidiferrum sp.
CCCCGTCCAGCAAGCGCCCCACAAAACGAACACGTTCATCCATAACCGAACACTCCTTCCAAGGCATCGCTTCCTCCCCTAGGGGAGGAAGTGTCACCTATGTGTCCGGTACAAACTGTCACCCATGTGTCGGGTCGCTCAAAAAGCCAATGTTTGTGCGGTAGCGGGCACGGCCCAGTTGTACATTGGATTGTACAGCGTCTTGCCCACATGACCATGACTGGGAACCGAACCGCGATAAAGCGGCTTGATTCGACCTGTACTATGTGACATAGTACACACCAAATGATCCCTTTCCACGTCGACTTCGCTCCTGGCTCTCCTCTTTACGAGCGAGTCGTCTACGCTGCCACGAAAGCCATCATCTCCGGCCGACTCCGTCCCGGCGACGATTTTCCTTCTGTCCGCGTCCTCAGCCGCGAACTCAAAATCAATCCCAACACAGCGCACAAGGTCGTCACCTGCCTTGTGGACGCCGGCCTTCTCGAAATCAGTCCCGGTTCCGCTCCCGTTGTCGCCAAGCGCCCGGCCTCCACCAAAGCCGAAAAAACCAATCTCCTCCGGAACGAAGTCGAGCAACTTGTAGTCGAAGCGAAACGTCTCGGCATTGACCATGGCGACGTCCAGGATGCAATCGCCAGACACTGGGCCCGCCTCACCTCGAAGCGGAAAGAGATGCCCGAGTTCAAAGGAGGCCACTAGTCACTCATGCCCCAAGCTATTCATACGGAGCAACTCACGAGATGCTTCGGCCGCGTCACCGCTGTCGACTGCGTCAATCTCGACGTGCCGGAAGGCGCCCTTTATGCCCTCGTCGGCCAGAACGGTGCCGGTAAAACCACCGCCATCAAAGTGCTCATGAATCTCATCCCCGCCACGCAAGGTTCCGCCGCCATCCTAGGAACAGATTCCCGCAACATCCGCGGAAAGTCTTACGCCCAGATCGGCTACGTTTCTGAAAATCAGGAAATCCCCGAATGGATGAAAGTCGGGTCGCTCCTCGAATACCTACGCGATTTCTATCCGACTTGGGACTCTGCGCTCGAACAATCTCTCGTGAAACAATTCGATCTTCAGCTCGACCGCAAGATCAAAAATCTCTCCCGCGGCATGAAAATGAAACTTGCTCTTGCCAGCGCTCTAGCGTTTCATCCACGCCTTATAGTTCTCGATGAGCCGTTCGGCGGCCTCGATCCTCTCGTACGCGATCAACTGATCGAAAGTCTTCTCGAGCGCGCTGCGGAGTCCACTGTCTTTATCTCTTCCCACGACCTTGCGGAAATTGAAAGCTTTTCGAGCCATGTCGGCTACCTCGAATCCGGCAAACTCCTGTTCTCCGAAGAAATGTCCTCTCTCGCCACGCGCTTCCGCGAAGTTGAGGTCATGACTGACCCAGGTCTCCCTTTTCCATCGCCGCTACCCGCATCCTGGCTCCATCCAAAATCCTCCGGTGCGCTCGTTCGTTTTATCGATTCCCGATTCGACGAACAGAACACTCCCGCTGACATCCAGCGCTTCTTCCCCAACGCCAAGGACGTTCAATTCCGCGCCCTTTCTCTTCGTGCCATCTTCGTGGCCATGGCCCGCAAATCCGAGGAGGCTTGACTCATGATTCAATTCCTCCACATATTCAAGAAAGACGTTCGCCGCCACTGGCCCGAAATTCTCATTTCCCTGGCTCTCCTTGCCCTTTACACGCGCCAAGAAGTCCGTCTCTGGCAGACTCCCCCCGAATACAACTCAATCTCAACCTTCTTTTTCGTCCTTTCTGGCCCTTACATCCCTTTTTTCCTCACACTTTCTTGGATCTTCCTCATTCTTCGTGTCGTCCAGAGCGAAACTCTCGTTGGCGATCGCCAGTGGTGGGTCACCAAGCCCTACGATTGGTGGCAGCTGCTCCTTTCCAAACTCTTCTTTATCCTGGTCTTCATCTCGGTGCCGCTTTTCAGCGTCCAACTTTTCCTCCTGCATCACGCAGGTTTTTCCATACTCACCAATCTCGGGCACCTTTTCCTGATGCAGTTCACGCTTCCACTCGTTCTTTTTGTCTCCGCCTTCGCTCTTGCCTCTCTCACGAGAAATCTCCCGCAAGCCCTTCTGGGCATAGGTATTCTTGTCGTCGTTCTCATTATCGGCCTCTGGCTTGATTCTCTTTCCAGTCACATGACGGGTGATTCCCCTGAATTCGTGGACACCCTCGAATTGCTTCTCGTCTTCGGTTCCATTACGCTCGTGCCTGTCTGGCAATTCGCTCGCCGGAAAACATGGGCATCGCGCATCACCATCGCGGCGTCCATTGGCGCAGCCACAGGCCTTTCCCTCATTCCTTTCGGCAGTCGTGTCGAACAATCTTACCCACTTCTCGCCACCAAAGATTCTCCGGCCCAGTTTGCGTTTCCACCAATTCCCGAATCCCAGGACAATCCATCGGGTTTGCCGGGTTTCGTTTCAGATACCCTCGTCTCCATCCCCGTGAACGTTTCTGGCGTTGCGCCAGGCTCGGTCGTTCTCATCTACGGTATGAAGATAACCGTGGATTCTTCCGATGACTCTCACTGGACGCGCGGCTGGGTCAGCCAATACGGGCAACTTTGGCCCGGGAGCCAACGGCAAAATCTCAGTCATGAGGTCAAACGCAAGGAATACGAAAAAATTAAGGCGAAGCCCCTAAATCTGCACATCCAGCTTGCGCTCTCCGAATATCAAGAAGTCGACGCTCGGAGTTTGGTCCTTCCGGCCACCACTTTCCGCGACATCGATCTCGGCATCTGTCGCCTCGTGACCGTAGGGTATCAGCTCCTAGAATGCCGCAAGCCCTTCCATTCCCCCGCCTACATGGGCCGCTTCGATGCGCCCAATTCCCCGTGTGGATCTGTCCGGAGATTTCCGAATAGCTCTCCCTCGAACCTTGATGTCGCTTACGCTTGGGCGCCGCCCACCGACGAGATGTTCTCCGGTTCCGGCCTCAATCCAATCGTTGACTACCAATTGACTTTTAATCCCGTCTCCCGAATTCCCGATACCAGCCGTACATCGCCAGTCGAGTACAGCGTGGTCACCCTCTGCCCTGGCGCCGAGATCCGTCTCGCTCGTCCTGTCTTCAAACGCCATCTCCGCATCCAGCTCGAACTCCCCGCCGTCCGTCTTCAGGATATCGTCGAGCGTGATGCGTTTGGCGGTGGTGGCGTCTCCATCGACCTACGCAGCCCCATTTAGCGAGTCCCAACCACCTCCCCTCCTTGCTTAGCTCTCTGCGTGCTTTTGGAGTTGCGAGTTGCCGATTTTCATTTCGGTGCTTGGGTCAACTCTGTTTACCTTGGCAAAAGTGGCGTGGGCGTGTGTGACCGCAATTATCGTAGAGGCGAGCTTCGTGTACTTGCCGTGTACCTCGGTCCGGCGTTTTTACAGTTTTTCTCCCTTTTGCCGTTTCGGAGAATCAATAACTTAACTTACGTGGGTTCAACAGGCAGAGCGGGTGCGAATCCCACCCGCGCCTCCACATTCAATGGGGGTCCGGACCCCACAAAAATGCGACGCGCCTCCCCGCGTGATAAGCTTTCCATTCGCCCCAGCTAACATGATCCAATATAATTTCGCTTGCCGGAGTACATAATCTATTCGGCCAGTGACGACGCAGGAGGTTGAAACTACCTTGAAATCGAACGCTCGCATGCTCACAATTTCACCTGTAAAGTGCGCGTTGTTATCTCTTTTTCTGATTGCGTCCTCGCAGGCGCAGGATTCGACCTTCCATGATGCACCGCCATCCGCCAAGCAACAGAAGAATCCCTTCGAGGGCCAGCACCCCGCCTCCGCGAAGGCTGACTACCTTCAGCGCTGCGCTTCTTGTCACGGACCAAACGGAGAAGGCACCGGCAACATTCCTGCTCTGGCCACGGGTAAAACGCAGGGGGCCAGCGATGGCGAGATCTTCTGGTACATCACCAAAGGAGATCTGAACAATGGGATGCCGCCTTGGGCAACTCTTCCAGAAGAGCAAAGATGGCAGATCATCAACTATCTTCGGGTGCTTGGCAGCCTAAAACCAGGTTCGCCCCGCGTGCCGCTTTCCGCCGACGAAGCCGTCGCGACTGCCTCGAACGCGCCTCCTCCCAAACCGCCATTCACCGACTACCGTTACGAAAAGCCCGGCACGATTCGCAAGATCACTTTAAGAGATCTGCCCGAGCCACTTGCCACGGCGTCGTCCGGCAATGGTCCCCAACTCGTTCCGCGCCCGAAGGACGCCTGGCCGCAAGTGCTGCCCGGCTTTAAAGTCGAACTCTATGCGTCCGGGCTGGATCAACCGCGTCTGATTCGCACTGCGCCCAATGGCGATTTTTTCGTCGCTGAAAGTCACACCGGTAACATTCTGGTCTTCCGCGGAGTGACCGCCGACGGCAAGGCCGCGCAGTCAGAGACTTTTGCAACCGGTCTCAACCGTCCATTTGGTATTGCTTTTTATCCGCCCGGGCCGGAGCCTCAATGGATCTACATTGGGAACACGGATTCGGTCGTCCGCTTTCCCTATCGCAACGGCGATTTGAAGGCTCGCGGCCCCTCGGAGCACCTTGCCAAGCTCCCATCGGGTGGCGGTCACTGGACGCGCGACATTCAGTTTTCACCAGATGGCAAGAAAATGTTTGTCTCCGTCGGCTCGGCCTCGAACGTCGATGACCCCGACACCACACCTGCCGAAAAGAATCGCGCCGATGTTCTCGAATTCAATCCGGACGGCTCGGCGATGCAAATCTACGCTTACGGGATCCGCAATTGTGTAGGGCTAGCCGTCAATTCGAAGACTGGCGAGGTATGGTGCTCGGTGAATGAACGAGACGCTCTAGGTGACAATCTGGTTCCCGACTACATCACCCACGTGCAGGACGGCGGTTTTTACGGCTGGCCCTGGTGGTATATGGGCAGCCATCAAGACCCGCGCCACGAAGGCAAACATCCCGAGCTGAAAGACAAAGTCATTACGCCGGATGTCATCCTTCATCCGCACAACGCGTCGCTGGAACTGACGTTTTATAACGGCAAACAATTCCCAGAGGAATACCAGGGCGATATTTTCGCAGCTGAACATGGCTCGTGGAATCGCTCGGTTCGCGTGGGCTATGAAGTCATTCGCGTGCCCTTGCATCAAACCGGCCACGCCACCGGCGAATATGAAGATTTCATGACAGGATTCGTCGTGGACAATGGCCACGTTTGGGGACGCCCCGTGGGCGTAACCGTCGCGCAAGATGGCTCGCTGCTCGTCACCGATGACGGCTCGAAATCAATCTGGCGCGTGAGCTACGTAGGAAAGTGACCTCTGGGCAGTCGAGCGCGGCGAATCCCTTGTGGGGCTGGGCTTCAATATCCCAGCTTCTTATCCACGACGTTGAGCAACGGTTCGCCCTTCCGGAATCGTTCGAATTGCTGAATGAAAAACTTCATCGCATTGTCCAGCCAATCGGGCGTGTGGTCCGCACAATGCGGCGAAAGCAGGACGTTCTCCAATTTGTAAAACGGATGACCAGCGGGAAGCGGCTCGCGATCGAAGACGTCCAGCGCCGCGCCCCTGATCCGGCCACTGGATAACGCGGCAATCATCGCCTCCTCGTGGATCACCGGCCCGCGCCCGACATTGATCACCACCGACGTTGGCTTCATCGCCGCGAGCTCCGCCGCGCCAATCATCCCGCGCGTCTCCGAAGTCAGCGGCGCCGCTACAACCACGTAGTCGCACCGCGAAATCATTTCGAGGCGCCGATCTGGCGTATAAGTCTGCGCAACCAGCGGGTCCGCACTCTGCGACGCAGAGGCACGCCTTCTCATCGAGAGCACGGTCATTCCCAGCGCACGCACTCTTTCAGCGATCGCCCGCCCAATGTCCCCATATCCGATAATCCCGACGGTCTGCCCCGACGCCCACGAAACGTCGAACGCTTCCCACACGCCGGCCATCTGATTTCGGATCATGCGCCGGAAATCTTTCGCGAAATACAAAATCGCCCCAAGCGTAAACTCGCCGAGCGATGCGCTAAACACACCCGCCCCATTGGTGAGCGGCACGGCACTCTCTTTCAGTTCCGCGAACAGCGTTCTCTCTAAACCCACGGAGCGCGAATGCACCCAAAGAAGTTTCGGGCACATCGCAAACACCCTCCTAAACAACTCCAACGAGCCAGACCAATTGAATAACACGCTCGC
>DATDHE010000034.1:0-3220 GCA_036521695.1 Candidatus Acidiferrum sp.
TCATCGACCGTCGAGGCAGAATTGCACGCAAGATTATTGGATTTCAGGAGTGGGATTCGCCGGAAATGCTGGCGTACTTTGATTCCATTCTGGGCAAGTCCTAGGGTCCGGGATGGAACTCCTCGCATCGAAATACATCAACCGTCTGAGAGTGTGAAAAGCAGGAGAAAGGGTTATGTGGCCTTCTTTATTTGCGGCCTAAAGCGAGCTGTGCGTCAGAGCGCGACTTTCTGCAGGCGGAGCGCGTTGGCGATGACCGAGACAGAGCTGAAGCTCATAGCGGCACTCGCGAGCATGGGGCTCAGATGCCAGCCGAAGATTGGGTAGAGCACGCCGGCCGCGATGGGGATACCCAGCGCGTTGTAGAGGAAAGCGAAAGTTAAGTTTTGTTTGATGTTGCAGATAGCCGCGCGGCTGAGTTTGCGGGCGCGGACGATCCCGCGCAAGTCACCTTTCACCAGCGTGATTCCAGCGTTCTCGATGGCCACGTCCGTGCCCGTGCCCATAGCAATGCCAATATGTGCCGCAGCGAGCGCTGGAGCGTCGTTGACGCCGTCGCCGGCCATGGCCACGATGCGTCCCTGATCCCGCAGGCGTTTTATGAGTTCGCCTTTTTGCTGCGGCAGCACCTCGGCTTCGAATTCTTCGATTCCAAGCTCGTTGGCAACCTTCGAAGCCGTCGCACGACGGTCACCCGTCAGCATCACAATCCGGATGTGCTCGTCGCGCAGGGCGCGAATCGCCTCGGGAGTCGATGGCTTGGTTCGGTCGCTCAGAAAAAACGTTCCAGCTGCTCTGCCGTCGACGGCCAGGTGCACGGTTGTAACTGACGTGGACGCTGATTCGCGAGCCGCGTCTTGCTCGCTCGCAGCTAAGTCAATTCCCCGCTTTTTCAAAAATGCTGCTGTGCCTGCGAGAACGCGCTTGTTCAGGACGCGAGCTTCTACTCCTCCCCCAGCAGTTGCGAGAAAATCGTGGACCGGGACGAGAGGCAATTGTTTTTCTTCGGCGGCACGAACAAGCGCACGTGCCAATGGGTGCTCGCTTGAACGCTCGACGCTCGCCGTCAAGGAAAGCAACTCGTCTTTTGTAAAGCCTGCTCCCTCAAAGACTTCCACGCCTGTAATTTGCGGTTTGCCTTCCGTGAGCGTGCCAGTTTTGTCGACGACGAGAGTGTCGACTTTGGCGAGTGTTTCGAGGGCTTCGGCGTTTCGAACGAGGACGCCGGCATGCGCCCCACGGCCGACCGCGACCATAATGGACATGGGCGTTGCAAGTCCCAACGCGCAGGGGCAAGCAATGATCAACACAGCGACTGCGGCGATGATCGCGTGAGCGAAGCGCGGCTCCGGGCCGAGGAGCGCCCAGCCCGCGAACGCAAGCACGGCCGCGACGATTACGGCAGGCACGAAATAGCCCGACACCCGGTCCGCCAATCGCTGCATTGGCGCGCGGCTGCGCTGCGCTTCGCTGACAAGCTTCACGATCTGCGCAAGAAACGTTTCATTGCCAACGCGTTCGGTGCGCATCACGAAACTTCCACTCGCGTTCAGCGTCCCGCCGGTGACTTTGTCCCCAGCGGCTTTTTCCACGGGCAGGGACTCGCCAGTGACCATCGATTCGTCGACCGCGCTGGCGCCTTCAAAGATCACACCGTCTACCGGAACGCTCTCTCCTGGCCGCACGCGCAAGCGATCGCCCACTTTGACGGCGTCGAGCGCGACATCTTTTTCCATGCCGTCAGTTGCGAGCAAATGCGCCTGCTTCGGCGCTAGATTCAGAAGGGATCGAATGGCGTTGCTGGTTTGCTGCCGCGCACGCAACTCGAGAACCTGGCCGAGCAGCACCAGTGTTGTGATTACGGCGGCAGCTTCAAAGTAGGTTGAGACGGCGCCATGCATGTCCCTGAACGAAGAGGGAAATATTTGCGGAAAGAGTGTGGCCGCAACGCTGTCGAGATAGGCAGCGCCGGTGCCCAGCGCGATCAGAGTGAACATGTTCGGGCTGCGGTGGAGGACAGACGCCCAGAAGCGCTGGAAGAATGGCCAAGCTCCCCACAAGACCACCGGCGTCGCGAGAACGAATTCGATCCAATTGCGCGTGCCTGCTGAGATGGGGAGGCTGAGGGCGTCGCCAAACATGGCCATCAGCAAGACAGGTAGAGAGAGGGCGGCGCTCACCCAGAACCGGCGGAGCATTGAATCGTATTCGGGGTCGGCTTCTACTTCGGTGAATGCATCCATCGGTTCGAGGGCCATGCCGCAAATCGGACAGCTTCCCGGACCAATCTGGACAATGTCCGGATGCATCGGGCAGGTATAACGTGCGTCCTCGTTCGCGGTGTCGGCTCGCAGAGGAGCGGATGGAACATGTGCGAGATCTTTAGGGTGTCCTGCTTCTGCAGCAGATTCCATTCCGGCGGCGACCGACATCGCCAAGAATTTTCCCGGCTCTTTTTCAAACATCCGGGTGCAACGCTGCGAGCAAAAATAGTAGGTCTGCTCGCCGCGTGCGACTTTGCCGGCCGACTTCTGCAGATCAACCATCATTCCGCAGACAGGGTCTTTGTGCTTGATCGGCTGGTGCAAAATCGGGAGTGACGCTCCACTTGCATTCTGCGAACTCATTAGGTGATTGTCCTTTTTCCTCGCGGGTTATCGAAGGTGCGCGTAGATCAATTCCAGTAGCTCGTTGTACATGCCTTCGGTTTCATCTTTTCTTCCACTCTTTAGAGCCTTGGCCGCACAATGGTGAAGATGATTCTTCATCAGGTTGCGCGCCACGCCGCGCAGCGCTTCCTGCACGGACGCAACCTGCGTGATAATGTCCGCGCAATAGCGATCTTCTTCCACCATTTTTTGCAAGCCGCGAATCTGACCTTCGATACGCCGCAAACGTTTCCTGTTGGCGTCCTTTAGCTCAGGGTCCACACCGAGGGCTTTGCGTCCGCCAGCCGCGGATGCGCAAGCGCAGTCGGCCGAACAACGTGGGTCGTGCGCTCGTGATCCGCCGTAAACTGGCTTCAAAACATTTGCTGACATATACCCTCCACCCCTATTTGTATTTATACCCCTACCCCCTATCTAGAGTCAAGTGGTTGGTGCGGATAGGCGCTGCACTTGCGGCGGCCTGCTATAATGCCGGGCATGACACTCGTGGAAATCACTTACGAATTGCAATCCCCGCTCACCCAAGATCAGCTGCGGCGGATCGGCGAGTT
>DATDHE010000035.1:0-3147 GCA_036521695.1 Candidatus Acidiferrum sp.
AGCTGGAAACGAGCTTTTGGATCGCCGGGGAGCTGGCATCGGCTAGATCCACTTGACCATTCATCTGCTCACGCAGAGCCCGCCAATTCAGCTCCACGAACGGATGTTTCTTGGAGACTTCGCGCACCACTTCATCGGTAATCCGCGCGCGTTCTCCGAGTCTTGCAAGATGCAACTGCCGCACTTTTCCGCCGCGCCGCACATTGTGCACCAAGTAGAACGAATTACCTTTGCGTCGGACGAAAGCCATCAGATCACCCCAAACCGCCGTCGATGTGTGTAGTGTACTTGCGTTCCACTACACACGTCAATGTACGATAGGTACTAGCCCAAACGTTTGTTTTCCGCTGGTGACGCATACAACGTAGCGAATTTGTTTCAGATTCATTCATTACTTTTTTCGCTTTGTTCCATCAATTCCACGCATCGTCAGAAACCTCTTACTTTTCAGATCTCCTGCCTATTAGATGCTGCACAACGCGTTTTGATGTCTCTCGCTCGCTTCATTTCGCCGTCACTCTATCTAACACCGCTCCCGTTAATTTTCCTCTTGTTACGTCGCTCACTTATTCCTACGATGTCTCGCGCATCTAAATAAAGGAAGATGCAAACGGTTATAGAGCGACTTGCGGAGTGACCCACCTAAGGAGCTGATTCGCCGTGTCTTTCGATCGCGTCTACAAGCTTGTGAAACAAATTCCCCGCGGCCGGGTTCTAACGTATGGAGCCCTCGCTAAAGCCCTGCGTCTTCCCGGCGGCGCACGCACTGCGGGCCGCGCCATGGGCGCCACTCCACAAGGCGAAGGCGTCCCCTGGCACCGCGTCCTCGGCGCCAACGGCAAAATCCTGATCCGCGAACCTTACGCCTCCCTCCAAAAAAAACTCCTTGAATCCGAAGGCATTCCGGTCGTCGAATCTCGCATCAACGTAAAAAAATATCTCTGGACTCCGCCGCGAAAAAAATCAAGAAAACCCGCAGGTTCAGCACCTCCCTTTGACTGAGTTATGTCACGCTCCGGCGTCAAATCTATACTCTAAAAGAAGGAATTGTTCCATGCGCAAGCGCAATCACGGATTGACGTTCTCCGCGCTGCTCGCCGCTAAGAAAACCCGCTGTGTCGCTGCCCGTCATTCTAGCGTTAAGTCGAGCGCCAAGAAGACTTCTGTGCTAACTCTCTTTAGGTCCCCGGCGTCCGGCTGCGACGCTTCGCACACCGGCTCAGCGACTCCCTGTCCCGTATTCCGCCGACTACCTTTTCTAGGCCCCGAAGCAGGCCGCTCCTCGCTCCGCAGGATTGCCAGGAAAGTGGCCAGATGCGTTATCCTAAGGGGCGCATTAAGGCAGAACCGCGTAGCGCTCGATATTCATGATCAATCCCATCCTGCAAGTTGAAGACCTGGTCAAGAGCTACGGCGACGTTCAAGCCGTTCGGGGCGTGAGTTTCTCCGTAGAAGAAGGCGAAGTCTTCGGCTTGCTCGGTCCCAACGGCGCCGGAAAAACTTCCACCGTCGAAATTCTTGAAGGCCTCCGCAATCTGGACGGTGGCCGCGTCTCCGTCTGCGGTCTCGATCCGCAACGCGATTCGCAAGCCCTGAAGCACGAAATCGGTGCGGCTCTCCAATCCACGTCCCTTCCCGACAAACTGCGCGTCATGGAAGCGCTCCGACTCTTCTCCAGCTTCTACAAACGCCGCCGCAATCCCGAAGAACTGCTCAAGCGTTTCGGTCTAGAAGAAAAACGCAACGCGTTTTACAGCCAGCTTTCCGGCGGCCAAAAACAGCGACTAGCTCTGGCCATGGCCCTGGTCAACGATCCCAAAGTGCTCTTCTTCGATGAACCGACTGCCGGACTCGATCCCCAAGTGCGCCGCGAAATTTACGACATCATCGAAGAACTCAAGCGCGAAACGAAAACCATCGTAATGACCACGCACTACATCGAAGAAGCCGAACGTCTCTGCGATCGCGTGGCCATCGTGGACCATGGCAAAGTCGTCGCCCTCGGCACGCCGCGCGAACTCAAGACTCGTTCTGGCGGCGCGACGCGCATCGAAGTTTGCCTCGCAAAACCCGAGACCGACGGCGCACTAAAAAGTTTGGAGGGCGTCGCCGACGCCCGCGAAGTCGATGGAGCCTACGTGATTCATTCGCACCGCCCGCCGCAAACCATCGTCGCCATCGTCAAACACCTCGAAGCCCAGGGCAATGAACTCGTCAGCCTCGAAATTGCGTCACCCTCTCTCGAGGACGTCTTCATCGAAATGACCGGAAGGAGGCTCCGCGATTGAGAAACTTCGCCACGCTCACTCGCATGCGCATTCAACTCACGCTGCGAAATAAAATGTTTTTGTTCTTCACCGTGCTCATGCCGTTTGCCTTTTTCTTTCTATACGCCGGAGTCTTTGCAAAAGGTCAGCCCATCGTCGTCAAATTCTTCCTGGGACCCGTCGTCTCCCTCACGGTGATGGGAAGCTTCTGGGGACTTAGCGCTGCTCTCGTCATGTTCCGGGAACAAGGCATCCTTCGCCGCTTCCATGTAACTCCGGTCACTGCTAGCGACATGCTGGCCTCCAGCATCGTCGCCAACTACATACTCATGTTTCCCACGGTTCTTCTCGAATTCCTTTTCGCCCGCTACATCTTTCACGTGACGGACTTCGGAGATCTGCTCGCGGCCTTCCTCTTGATTAGCATCGGCACGATTTCCTTTGCATCGTTGGGCCTGGTTGTTGCCAGCGTGACCAACACCATGCAAGAAACTCAGGTCATCAACCAGCTTCTCTGGCTGCCCTTGATTTTCCTTTCCGGAGCCACGTTTCCCCTAGCGTTCCTGCCGAACGTGGTGCAAAAGGTTTCTCTATTCCTGCCCGCCACTTATCTCGTCCAGGGTTTGCAACGCGCTATCTTCAATTCCGTTCCTATTTGGCAGCTCGGTGTGCAGGTCGGCTCTCTCACCTTCTGGGCCATCCTCACGTTTTTCCTCTCGACTCAGCTCTTTCGCTGGGAGCCAGAGGTTAAAGTGCCTCGCAACGCCAAACTGCTGGTCATTGCCACGGCCATTCCCTTTCTGCTTCTCGGCCTATGGGAGAACAAGTTCGGCAATATCCCGGCGCAAGCTCAGTCGGCTTACGATTCCTTGAGTGCGCC
>DATDHE010000036.1:0-31929 GCA_036521695.1 Candidatus Acidiferrum sp.
GCTGAGCGCTCCGGTGGCCGTGATTTACGTTCCATGGCTGCTTTTGTTGGTTCCGATTGGGGCCCTGGCGGCCTACTTGGCGGGTTGGGCAGGAGGGTCGCAACGCGCGATGTTTCTGTCGACCGTCTTTCCGGTGCTGCCGCATTTGGGTTTTTTCCTGATGGTGTTTCCCGTGGTGCTGATCCTCGACGATCACGTCGCCCACAACATCATGATCAGCGCCTTGTTTATGAGTTTGGCGGCGTGGGTGCTTCTGCCCGGAGTGGCTTTGCTCGTAGGTGGGCTTCCGGTGCAGATTCTGAAATCACGCCGCTCAACCTGAGGGCGGGCCGCCAGGGCTTAAGCCGGGTTTGCTGTAGACGAGGCTAGTTAACCTTGCAGCCGATGCGAGAAGTGTTCGACGACCAATAGATGAGCAGTGCTTTGCCTCTTACTTTATCCAACCTCACTAGTCCGTACGAGCGGCTGTCATAGCTGTTGTCCAGATTGTCTCCAACTACAAAGAGGAAGCCCTTGGGCACTTTGACAGTTTCAAACGGCGGGCCCTCGGGAGCTAAAGGAGCGTACGCATTGTTCTCGCCGCAGGGCGGCGGCAGCATGAGTGGCGCGCTATTTACAAGGATGGTGTTTGAGGGCCCGCGCGCTACAGTATCGCCGGCGACGGCAATAACTCGTTTGATGAATTTCGAGTTGCTCTCCTTTTGGTCGAAAAATATGACTTCTCCTCGTTGCGGTGCACGTGCGTTGAAGGCGTCCATACCGGCGATGATTCGTTCGTCTTCGCAAACCGCGGGACACATCGAGCCGCCACGAGCAACAAAAGCGCGCAGTTGAAAACACTGGGCCCAGAAAAGAAACTTTGCAACAAAGAAGATAAGCAGAAGAGCGACGGTTGCCCCGGCGTAGATCAAGAAGCGGATCAAAAAAGTGGGGCCTCGGGGTTTTGGGAGCTTCGCTGGATCAGTACTGAGGATCGACGGCTGCATGGGCACGCGTTCCTTTCGTCCAGTGGCGGTAGAAGGGGAGGCCGGCGAGGATGAGGAGGAGGCCGATGCTGGAGCGGCCGGGGCGGTCGAGCCAGATGTTGAAGGTGAGGGCAAGGGCGCCGGCTACGAAGAGGCCAGGAACTGCGGGGTAGCCCCAGCAGCGGTAGGGGCGGGGCATGTTGGGTTCGGTGTAGCGGAGGCGGAAGAGAGCGACTACCGCTAAGCCGTAGAAAATCCAACCGGCGAAAATAAAAAGATTCGTCAGCTCCTCGAACGTTCCAGTCAACGCCATTAGGCTGGCGAGCACACATTGAAAAATTAGGGCGCGGGCCGGAGTGCGGTATTTGGGATGAACGCCGTCGGCGATTTTGAAGAAGATGCCGTCGCGGGCCATGGCGTATGCGGGGCGGGCGCCGCTGAGGACGGAGGAGTTCATCGAGCCGAGGGCGCTGATAACCATGGCGACGGTGATCCACGCGGCGGCGATGGGGCCGGCGACGTGTTGGACGACGTCGGAGGCGATGTGCGGCGAAGCGGCGACGGCGCTGAACGGCAAAACTTTTAGGCAGGCGGCGCTGAAGAGGAAATAGATGAGAGCGACGAGCGCGACTCCGCCGACTAGCGCGCGGGGAAAATTGCGTTGCGGGTTTTCTACTTCGGAACCCACCAGATTCAAGTCTTCCCAACCATCGTAGGCCCAGAGAGCGGCAGCAAGGGCGGCGAGAAACGCGCTTAGGACGCTGGCGTTTAACGCGCTCGGCCACATGGGATCCGGCGTGCGGTGCGCGACTGTCGGCGAAAAAAACGCGACCCCGATTACGATCGCTACCGAGGTTATTTTTATGGCGGTCAAAAAAACCTGGACGGCGCCGCCGAGGCGTACGCCAAGGTAGTTGATGGCGGTCATGGCCACGATCCAGAGAACGGCGAGCGGTTGCGCCCAGGTGAAGGCGAAATCGTAGGGCTTGATCCAGGCGGTGAGGCCGGGGATGGCGATGTGGAGAGTAAGAATCGGGGCGGCTACCACTGGTAGCAGAAAACTTAGGAAGCGCATCAGGCCCGCGGCGATGGAGGAGAGGGAGCTGGGGCGGCCTACGATGGAATGCATCCAGCCGAAGAGAAAGCCCCAGGCTGGGCCGAAGGCGCGGCGGAGGTAGGCGTATTCGCCGCCGGCTTCGGGGATGGCGGCGCCTAATTCGGCGAAGGAGAGAGCGCCAAAGAGAGAGAGGACGGCGCCGACAATCCAGGCGGCGAAGACGACGCTGACGAAGCGGCCTTCGCGGGCCATTTCGGCGGGCTTTAGAAAGATGCCCGTGCCAATCATGGTGCCGACGACGATTGCGCCGGAGGCCCAAGCGCCTAGGCCGCGAACTAGTTCCAGACGTTTTTCGGTCATGATCTCCCGATTGAAAACCCAATCAAATCTCGGTATGCGAAGAGGGGTACGGCGTGCCGTGCCCCTACGAGTTCACCCTGAGGCTTTCGGGTTTGCTGAATCGGCTCACCATGCTTCCCAACCCGAAGGTCATGAGCGTCCCGATCAGCACGTACCATGTATACGCAATGCCGGTGAATCTCCAAATGCAAAGAACAGTGGCGAGGCCGGCAAACATTCCGATCAGGGCGCCGGCGGCGGCGGCTTTGCGATCTAAGGTGCCGAGGAGAAAGAGGCCTAGGAGGCTGCCCAAAGGGAGGGAGGCGACGGTAAGTCCCGTTTCGAGGAGCGGGCCCCATTTTACGAATCCGAAGATCATTAGGATGGCGCCCCAGACCAGGGTCATGTCGCGGGAGAGGCGGAGGAATTTCACGGAATCTGTGGAACGGCCCCACAATTTTGAAAAATCTAGGACGCTGGAGGCGGCTAGGGAATTAAGGGAGCCGCTGGCGTTGGACATGGCTACGGCGACTATCGATGCGAGGAGCAGACCGGCGAGACCTGTGGGCATTTCGCGGACGAGAAAGAGTGGAAGGATGCGGTCGGTGCGCTCGCCTGCGGCTAAGAGCGGGAAGTGTTGCGCGAAGACGTAGAGAAGTACGCCGATTAGGAGAAAAATTGTGAATTGAATCAGGACGAGGACACCGCTGGTTAGGAGAGCGCGACGGCTGTCGCGTTCGTTGCGCGCGGCGAGAAGGCGCTGGACGATGGTTTGGTCGGTGCCGTGGCTGGCCATAGTGAGAAAGGCGCCGCCGATGAGGCCGGACCAGAAAGTGTATTTGGTGGCGAGGTCGAAGGAAAAATCGAAGACTTGTAATTTGTGGCTGGCGGCTGCGGCGACTTGCGTGACTTCGGTCCATCCACCGGGGATGCGGTGGAGCAAAATCCAAAACGTTACGGCGCTGCCCGTCAGATAGAGGAGCAACTGAGCAACGTCGGTCCAGATCACGGCTTTCATGCCGCCTTCGAATGTGTAGAGAACCGTTAGCGCTATGACGATGACGACTGCGAGGTGCTCGGAGGTACCGAGGACCACGCTAACGACAAGCGCGATCGCGGAGACGCGCACGCCTTCGGCTATGGCTCGCGTGATGAGGAAGGTGCTCGCGGCGACGGCGCGCATTTTTTCGCCGAAGCGTCTTTCAATGAGCGCGTAGGCGGTGAGGAATTGGCCTCGGAAATAGCCTGGGAGGAGCAGGAGGACGATCAGGATTCGGCCGATGAGATATCCAATTACGAGTTGGATGAACGTAAGGTTGCCGGCGTAGGCGATGGCGGGCGTTCCGATGATGGTGAGCGTGGAAGTTTCTGTCGCGACGATGGAGAGAGCGAGGGCCCACCAGGGAGCGGTCCGACCACCGAGAAAATAGTCGAGGCTGACGGATTCGCGGTCACTGTTGGCGACATCTTTTTTGCTGCGGCGGAAACGCATGCCGAGCGCTGTTACGGCGAGCAGGTAGGCGATGACGATGGCTAAATCGAGTGGGTGGATGCGCATTAGAGGGTTATGGCGCTCATAGGAGATTACTTCGCCTGCTCGTCATTTGCTCCGCGTTTTTGTCGCGCAAAAAGTGAACCGAGAATAGTGGGAGGGCGTACGCAGGTCAAGAAATCCCTGCGGAAAGCGGAGGTGCGGCAACTGTCGGGGCTGCGGGAATCCAGTCCAACGGGTATGGCGCACGTTTGCGCACTGCTTTTTCTTCCGTGAATGCATTGAGCGCGTTTCTCGCTTATCCTTTTTGGATGCGCTTTGTCTTGGGATTCGACGGCGGCGGCACGAAGACGGATTGCGTGCTGATGGACGAGGCCGGGGCGGTTTTGGCGCGATCGCAGGCTGGGCCTTCGAATCCGCTGCGTGTTGGATTTGGCGCGGCGATCTCTTCGATTCGCGATGCGGCTCGGCAGGCCATCGCACAAGCCGCAATGCCCTCCAATTCAATAGCTGCTGCGGTTTGCGCCGGTCTTGCGGGAGCGGGGCCTCCCAAGTCCGCAGAAAAGATTCACGCGCTTCTTGTCGCGGAATTTCCGGAATCGAAGGTTCAGGTTTGCACCGATCTCGATCTCGCGTTGGCAGCGACCGGCGATGGACCAGCGATTGTATTGTTAGCGGGGACGGGTTCGTTTGCAGTCGGGCGGAACGTGGCGGGCGAAACGTCGCGCGCGGGCGGATACGGCTCGCAGATTGGGGATGAGGGCAGTGCTTACGATATCGGGCGGCGCGCCGTTCTGACGGCGATGCGCGAAAACGACCGCACAGGGTCCGACGCGCTCCTGGGGCAACGGTTGCTGCGTGAGTTGGGGTGTGTTGATTGGTCCGAGGTCAAGGCGCGGGCACAGGCCGCTTCCGACGAGGTTTTTCCACGATTGTTTTCCGTCGTCGCGATGGTAGCAGATTGGCTCGAAACTCCCTCTGAGACTTCAGCTGAAACGGCGGCCAGGAATTCGGCGCTAGGAATCCTGCATGCGGCTGCGTTTGATCTGAGTTCGCTTGCGGAGAATGTAGCGGAGCGCTTGCATCTGAGGGGAACGCGATTTGCGGTTGCAAAAACGGGCGGAATGATTGGGCGATCGAAATATTTGGAGAGTCAGATTGATGAGCGTTTGCGGAATGCGTTCCCGCAGGCGGAGATTGGAAGCCCGCGGGTGTCTCCCGCGGAGGCGG
This sequence comes from Candidatus Acidiferrum sp., assembly GCA_036521695.1. Classification (GTDB taxonomy): domain Bacteria; phylum Acidobacteriota; class Terriglobia; order Acidiferrales; family UBA7541; genus Acidiferrum. The sequence continues at coordinate 5,084 of DATDHE010000036.1, forward strand.
CGGCGCAGCGGGCGCTGCAAGTGCTATCCAACGGAGCAAGTGCGGGGAACTGGAGATGACGGGCGCAGACAAAAATCGGGATCGCGCGCTCGTTGCAACCGGCGAGGAGCTGGCGGCTTTATTACACCATACGGAAGCGGAGGTACTTCTGGCGTTGCTCAATAATCCGTCGCTCGAGGAAACGCAGCTGTGCATGCTGCTCGAACGAAAAAACCTCCCGGAGGAAATTCTCGAAGTAGTGGCGCGGCGAAAGCCCTTGCTGAAGAATTACCGCGTCAAGAAGGCGCTGGCGTTTCATCCGCGTACGCCGCGGCTTGTCACACTGCGCTTGCTGCGCGATCTCTACTTGATGGACCTCGTGCAGCTTACGCTTCTGGCGGGCATCCCGACGGAGTTGAAACGGAATGCGGAGGATCAGCTGGTTTCGCGTCTGCCACAGTTACCGCTGGGGCAAAAAATCACTTTGGCGCGGAGGGGGCCGGCACGTCTGGCTGGAGCGCTTCTTGCGGAGGGGCACGCGCAAATTGTTGGCATCGTTTTGGATAATGCTTATCTGACTGAGGCACAGGTGCTGAAAGTGCTTTCCCGTGAAAAACTGCCGCCGGTGGTGGTACGCACCATCTCGCTGCACCGCAAGTGGTCAATCTGTTACAACGTTCGGCTTGCGCTCGTCCGGCATCCTTTGTCACCGCTGGTCACTGTGCTAGCGTACCTGCCGGAACTCACGGTCTCGGATCTGCGCGAACTGGCCTCGCCGGGAATCGTTTCGGAGAGCCTTCGCAAGTATTTGCAAGCGGAAGTGCAACGGCGGATTCGCACGCGAGAAAAATCCGTGCGCAAGGAAAACACCCCCGGGCCTGCGGCTGCGTCTAATCAAGACTAAGCGGCATCCTTTCACCCAAAGGCTGGAAGTACTGTCGAGGAGTGTGTCCGAAAAAGTTAGGTGCATTGCTGGGAACAAAACATCGGTCTCCGGCGTCGTATGGGTGTGCTCGTAGCAGGGGTATGCTTAATAGGAACGAGCGGCGAGATCGCCCTGGCGCCGCACCTTGGGATCCTTGGCAGGGGGGTTCACCAAGTCCATGGGCAGTGGGGACCAATCGGCCCGGCGGTCGGATCGACGCTGGGCTCCACGCTACTCGTTTCGCGCCAACCTCGAGATCGAATGGGGTTCGGCAGTTTTGCGCGCCAGCACGCGCGACATCAGTTCGAATGGAATGTTCATCGAATCGGCCGATCCATTGTGGATTGGCGCGGGATTTACCGCGCATTTGGTGCTGGACCGGCCAGTCAAAGTAGATTGTTCCGTGAAACGCATCGAACCCGGGCGGGGCATGGGCGTATCCGTGACGCTATCCGAAGGGCAGCACGAGCAACGCTACCAAGATCTTCTGGCTTCACTCTCCAACACAGGTTCTTAAGCTCGTCTTATACTATGCTTGCGGCGGCGCGGGTTGGTTCGCGCGGCTTGCGATGTGCGCAGGTGTTTTCGCCCCCTTCGTTTGGAATGGCGTTTGAGGTCGCATGAGTTTGACCAGATGCCTTGATTGCGGTTCCCCGCGAACCGCGGACCAGTGTCCCTCTTGCGGGTTGACGTCAGTGGCGGCCGAGCTGCTCTTCCGGCGGCGGCTGGTGGGGCGAACCGCGATTTTTCTGGTGGGTTCGCTGGCGTTTCCCTATGTGAGCCAAATTTACCCTCCGCTTGACCTGGATCTGATGCTGGTGTTCTTTGGATTGCTGTTTTTTCTGGCGCTGGCGATTGCCGTGATTCTGGAGAGGCGCGCGCGGCAGCATAAAGAGATCGAAGTTCTGAAACGCATCTACGCGGGATTCATTCCGCTGCCATGGATACTTGCTGCGACGCTTTTCGTGAATGGGCGGCTCGATTCACAGAAAAACCTGGCCTACTATCCGACCACCGTCGAAAGCAAATTCAATATGAAGGGGATTGTACGAGGGAGCCGGCGTTTGCACGTGCGTTCCTGGCGCGCTGGCGGAAAGGTCGAAGGCTTGGCAGTGGATGCGGACGATTTCGACCGGTTTGAGAGTGGGGATAAAGTCACTGTGGCGGTTGAGCCAGGGGCTCTGGGGATTCCGTGGTATTACGGGGTGTACCGGCGGTGAGCGTTGGTTTCGTGGAGTTCTGTACAAACCGCAGGGCTCCGCGGACTCCACCCTGCGCTACGTTGCACTAATAGGCGGGTTTGCCGTCGGGTTTAAGAGGCAAATTGATGTCCAGGTAGTGGCCGTTCTTACCGAAACGGAAGCGCACGCGACGGACCATCAAGCCGACGTCGCGCATTTTCCAATCAGAAATTTCGATGGGGTCGCTCGGAAGGTCGGAGAGCGACCATGCGACGTTGTCGCCCTGCGGCTTCACGGTCTGTGGATCGACCTCGTAGACTTCGCCTTCTTTTAGGTCGAGATAGAGAAAGCGTTTCCACAGTTTCACAAGCAGCGCGTCGCGCTTTTCGGAGTGGTAGATATTCCACGATTTCGGCGCTTCGTCATTGAAACGCACGACAGCGAATTGCACGGGCTTCCAAATGGCCTGTTTATCGGGAGAGGCCACCTGCGGGAGCGCGGAGAAAAAAATCAGCAAGGAAACAATGGCAGTTTGCATTCCTGAAATCAATTCGTGACTTCGCTGAAGGATTTGTCGAGAAGGCGGATGGCTTCGTCGACGTCCGGTTTGGCGGTGTTGAGCATGGGGGCGAGGCGGAGGACGTTGCCCATGAGGCCGCCTTTGCCGATGAGGAGGCCGTTATCGCGGGCGCGTTCCATGACTTGCGTAGTTTGTGCTGGAGCGGGCTCTTTGGTCTTGCGGTCTTTGACGAGTTCGAGAGCTTGCATCAGGCCCATGCCGCGGACGTCGCCGATGAGCGGGTACTTTTCCTGAAGCTCTTCGAGCTTGGCGCGGAAGTAATTGCCGACGGTGTGGGCGTTTTCGAGGAGGTCGTCTTCTTCGATTAGCTCGATGGTGGCGCGTGCGGCGGCGCAAGTTACCGGATTGCCGCCGAAGGTGGCGATATTAAGGCCTTGGAAGCCGGCCGCGATTTCGGGCGTCGTGACCGTGAGACCTACCGGGACGCCGTTGGCCATGCCTTTTGCGCTGGTGAGAATGTCGGGTGTGACTTCCCACTGCTCGATGCCGAACCATTTTTTGCCGGTGCGGCCCCAGCCTGTCTGCACTTCGTCGGAGATGAAAAGCCCGCCGTACTTTTTCACGATGTTGAAAACGATTTTGAAATATTCCTTGGGCGGAGTGATAAAACCGCCGACGCCCTGGATAGGTTCGGCGATGAACGCCGCGATGCTGCCGCTGGTGCCAGTTTGGATGAGATTCTCGACGTCGCCGGCGCAGGCTACTTCGCATTCCGGGTATTTCAGGTGAAGCGGGCAGCGGTAGCAGTAGGGATTGATGGCGTGCGCGATGCCTACACTGATGACTGCTGCTTTGCGATACGGTGCGTGGGCGGTGACGGATTTCATGAGAGAAGAGCCGCCCGAATACGCGTGGCGTAAAGCGACGATGTCATAACTGCCGGTGGCCATCCGGGCGATGAGGATTGCGGCTTCGTCCGCTTCGCTGCCGGAACTAGTGAAGAAACTTGACTGGAGATTGCCGGGAGTAATCTGCGAGATTTTTTCGGCCAGCGCGACGATTTGCTCGGTCGGATAGAGCGTGGACATGTGCTGCAGCTTGTTGACCTGCGCGTTGATTTTGCTGGTGATTCTGGGATTGCAGTGGCCTACGGACACTGTGAGGATGCCCCCAAAAAAATCGAGGTACTTGCGCCCTTCGACGTCCCAGACGTGCTGCATTTCGGCGTGGTCAGCAACGAGAGGCTTCTGGTAGTAATTGGTCACTGAAGGCCAGATGTATTTTTTGTGCTTGGCGACGGCTTCTTCGCTGCGCGACATTGCTGATGGCGCTGGCTTTGCGGGCGTGGTCATGGGCGCTTCCTCAAGGGTGTACTAAGTGCGCTTCGAGTTTACGATGCGCAGGGAAACGCGGCAAGCGCACCACTGGCTTTGCGTAGCTTTGCGCGCTCCTTGCGGAATGCCTCGGTGTTTTGGATGAATCTCCAGACTCGGTATGATTTGGAAGTTGCTGAAGATGAAATCGCCGTCAAGGTAGTGTGTGACGTGCGACCTCTGGAAGTTCCAGCCAATTAGACCTAGTCATTGCTGCTAAGGGTCGGTCCGTGTAACCGCCCACCTGCCACAAAATTCGTCACGTCGATAGTCAACGCAATCCGCACCTAACTCTCTGCAATCCTGGCGCATCAAAGGCGGGGAGTTTCAGACGGTTTGTGACAAAGGTGCGCGGAGACGCAGAGGAGACAGGTCATGTCGAAGATGAAGGTAGCGGTGGTTACAAAACCAGGCGCGGATTTTGAGATTCAGGAGCGGGAGATACCGCAGCCGGGATTTGGCGAGGTGCGTATCAAGGTACAAGCCTGCTGGGTATGCCACAGCGACTTTGTGACAAAGGAGGGTCTGTGGCCGGGAATTGTATATCCGCGCATACCGGGACACGAGGTTGTAGGAGTGGTGGATGAAGTGGGTGCGGGAGTGACGGAATGGAAGAAAGGCGACCGCGTGGGATCGGGCTGGCACGGAGGGCATGACTTCGTGTGCGAATCGTGCCGCCGAGGAGACTTTGTCACTTGCAAGAATCAAGCGATCACGGGCATCACGCGCGACGGTGGGTATCAGGAATACATGCTGGCAAGGCATGAAGCGTTGGCACGAATTCCGGACGATCTGGACGCCGCAGAAGCTGGACCGTTGCTGTGCGCTGGGGTCACGACGTTCAACTCGCTGCGGCATAGCGGAGCGACAATGGGTGACCTGGTTGGCGTGCAGGGAATCGGCGGTTTGGGACATTTGGGAATTCAGTTCGCGGCAAAGGCCGGGTATCGCGTGGCGGCCATCGGACGCGGACCAGAGAATGGAACATTGGCCAAGAAACTGGGAGCGTCCGTTTACATTGACACGAATGCAGCGAACCCTGCAGAAGAGTTGACAAAGCTGGGAGGCGCGAAGGTGATCCTGGCGACGGCACCAAATGCGAAGGCGATGGCGGCGTTGATAGGCGGGCTCGGAGCGGGCGGGAAATTGCTGGTCGTGGGCGCACCGCCTGAGCCGATGGAGGTGTCCGTGCTGTCGCTGCTCATGGCCCGGCGGGATATCCAGGGATGGCCTAGCGGAACGGCGATGGATTCGGAAGATACTCTGCGATTTTCGTCACGGTCGGGAGTGAGGACGATGATAGAAAAATTCCCGCTGGAGAAAGCGAACGGGGCTTACGCGCGAATGATGAGCGGGAACGCGCAATTCCGCGTGGTGCTGACTATGTAGGGAGAATAGCCCGAGCGCACCAGCAGGAATACGGAAAGCGGCAACCGGATTGAGTGGGATGGTCATTCGGAAAACAATCGCAAACGATAGCGATGTGATTTGGAAGATTCTCGAGCCAGTGATTCGCGGTGGAGATACGTACACTTTGCCGGCGGACATGAAGCGCGAGGAAGCGCTTGCGTATTGGAATTCGTCCGGACACGAAGTTTTCGTGGCGGAAGAAAATGAAGCGGTTCTCGGGACATATTACTTGCACGCGAATCAGAAGGGTGGAGGAGCGCACGTTGCCAATTGCGGCTATATGACGGCTCCGTGGGCAAAAGGGCGAGGCGTTGCGCGGGCCATGTGCCAACACTCCTTGGAGCATGCCAAGGCGCGAGGCTTTCGCGCCATGCAATTTAATTTTGTGGTAAGCAGCAACGAGCGCGCGGTACGTTTATGGCAAAGCATGGGATTTGAAATTGTTGGCCGGCTTCCAGGAGCATTTATACATCCGGCGCTGGGCGCGGTGGATGCGTTGGTGATGTATCGGCATTTGTAGCTTGGTGTTCTAATTCGTGCCGGCGTGGTTTTTCTGCGTGCGCTGCTTCGGCGGAGAGCCTGCCATGCGTATAATGGCGCGCTATGGCTTCGAGCCCTTCCCTCTTCAGGCGGACGCTTCGGATGATCACGCGGGTATTTCCGCGCTGCGGAATGATTTCGCAAGCGATCGCTTTCAATTTGTTTCTCGCGTTTTTTCCAGCACTGCTCATCATGGTGGGGTTTGCAACTAGCCGAATTGGTGGACGAACGAGCTTGCTCGATTTGATCACGGATCTCACGGCCTTTCTGCCACCGGGGAGCCAAGGCATTGTTTCCGAGTTTCTGGTGAAGCGCGGACCGGAAGCCTGGAAATTGGCGCTGGTTGGATGGGCCGGAACGCTGCTAGCTGGTTCGCAGGTGATGCGGTTGCTGATGGAAGGCATTCATAGAATTTACGGGGACAAGGAGCAACCGGGGTTTCTGCACCGACAGCTCCGTGGATTGGCGTTGCTGTTGGTGACGATTGCACCGCTGCTGGCGGCGGCCATACTGGGTGTCCTTGGACGGCCAATCCGCCGTTGGCTTGCGGAGGAACTGGGCCCGCGCCATATCCTGCAGGGATGGTGGACTATTTTCTTTCCCGCGGCGGCGATTGTGCTGGCGATGCTGGCGTTGACAGTCATCTATCGGGTGGCTCGGCCGGGGGAGGAACGAATGCGGCACGTCTTGCCGGGTGCGATGGTGGCGACATCCTTGTGGTGGCTGGTGAACGTACTATTTGGGTTTTATGTACGCCGCGTGCCGTACAGCGTGGTGTACGGAGGGCTTGCGGCGGTCATCGGATTGATGGTGTGGATGCAGCTTTCCGCGGTGATCATATTCCTGGGTGCGGCGTGGAATGCAGAATTGGCAGAGAACCGGAGGGGAGCGCGCGACATTAGCCGAGCGTGACGTTTGAGGAATACGGCAAGGCACATGGCTGAGCAATTCGTTCGGGTGGAATTCTATTCAGGCCATAAGGCAGAAGAGCGCCCCGTGCGCATCTTGTTTGAGGGGCGCACATTGGAGATCACGGAGGTGGAAGACCGTTGGTACTCGCCGGGAGCGACTTACTTCCGCGTCCTGGCAGATAGCGGGGACCGCTACGTTTTGCGGCGCGATGAGGGGCAGGATGTCTGGAGCCTGACGGCATTCCGTGCAGCTGGCAAACGCGTTGACACAAAAATTAACCGGAGCGTATAGTCAATTCGCGAGTGTGGTCCCAAGGTTCCCCCCGTGGTGCCGGTTCCTCCAGAGAGCCGGCGGTGCCTGCGGATGCGGATCAGAGAAGGAAGAAGGATGTCCTACCTACCGCGGTTCCCGTTCGCGCGGCATTGGAAGTGTGTTTTATTGCTGTGGGTGTTGACGTGCGCGGGCACTGACGTTCGGGCGCAGACGCCGACTCCACCGCCAGACGCCCCCTCCGCAACCGTGACAGTGCAGCCACCCGCAGAGCCAGCGAAGCCACAAACGCCGGCATCCAACGACAATGCGGAAGTATCGAGCCGCGATACGGCTCCGACGTTCAAGGTCCGCGTAAACCTCGTGCTGGTGCGCGTGGTGGTGAGAGATCAGCAGGGCCACGTGGTGCCGAACCTGAAGAAAGAAGATTTTCAGCTAACGGACAATCGCAAGCCGCAGACGATTTCCACGTTTAGCGTGGAGACTCCAGCGTCTCGTGCAATAGAAACGAGGGTAAGCGCCGATGTAAATACTCCCGCCGATCCAGACGTGGCAAAGGCCGTGGCGGCTGCGTTGCCGCAGCGCTTCGTCTCGGTGGTATTCGACGACCAGCACCTCACGATGCAGGATGCGATGTTCGTGCGGAACGCGACCGGTAAGTTTTTTGACTCACTGGCGGCTTCCGATCGAGTGGGCATTTACTCGACTTCCGGGCAATTCACTCAGGAATTTACCGACGACCACGAGCTGTTGCGCAAGTCGCTTTTGAAGATCATCCCACATTCGCCCACCGCGGGAACTCACGATTGTCCGGATATCAGCTACTACCAGGCGGACATGATCCAAAACAAGTCCGATGTGCAGGCTTTGGCTGTAGCGACGGAAGACGCGGTGGAATGCGCGTTCCAAGGCGACGAAACTCAGAAGGCCGCAGCGCAGTCCATGGCGCAGTCGACCGCCGGGTTAGTGCTTACTCGAGAGGATTCCTCCACGGAATACGCCTTGCGGCATATGGAAGACACTATTAGGCGATTGGGTTCCATGCCAGGCCAGCGGATCATGGTGTTCGTATCGCCGGGATTTATTCCCTCGACGCTGCAGCTGGAGTTCAGCGAGGTGGTGGACCGAGCGACGAAGGCGAATATCGTGATCAACACGATCGATGCGCGGGGATTGTACACGCCGGATTTGGGAGACATTACCAACCCCAACATCGATTCGCCTAAGATTGCGGGGTACAAGTCCATGTACAGGGTGGCGGCTCAGTCGGCGCAGGAGGATGTGCTGGCGCAGCTTGCGGATGGAACGGGCGGTACTTTTTTTCACAACCGGAACGATGTGGACGAAGGCCTGCGCGAAGCGGGAGCCGCGCCCGGCATGACGTACCTGCTCGGGTTTTCGCCGCAAAACATGAAGCTCGACGGGAGCCTGCACACGATAAAGGTTTCGTTCGCGCACAAGACCAACTACAAAATCCAGGCGAGGCACGGATACTTCGCGCCGCGGCACGTGACCGACCCAGTCGAGGCGGCAAAGCAAGAGATTCAAGAAGCCCTTTTTTCGCAGGACGAAATCCGTGATTTGCCGGTGGATTTGCACACGCAGTTTTTCAAGACGGACAACTATCAAGCGAAGCTGGCGGTGCTCACTCATGTCGATATCAAGGGCGTGCACTTTCGCAAGGCCGACGGACGCACGCGTGACGACCTGACGGTGGCAACGGCGATTTTCGATGAGAACGGAAATTACGTAACAGGCGGGGAAAAGATCGTTCAGATGAAGCTTCTGGACCCGACGTACGACCGGCTGATGCAGTCGGGCCTCAATCTGAAATCGAGTTTCGACGTGAAACCGGGCACCTACCTGGTAAGACAGGTCGTGCGTGACTCGGAGGGATCGCAATTAGCGGCGCGCAACGGCGCCGTAGTCATACCGAATTGATGGAGGGGCAAATGAACACCGAAAAGAACCGCGGGCGGATTACTTGGGGCTGGCTTGCTGGATTGACGGCGGCCACATCGTGCTTATTCTTGGCGCAGCTATCGGGTCAAACCCCGGCGGGGCAGGCACCGGCCGCGCCAGCGGTAGAGTCGAGCCCGCAGGGCGGACCGACGATTAAAGCAGAGTCGCGCCTCGTCCTGGTGGATGCCGTGGTGACGGACAAGAAGGGGAACTACGTCCACGACCTGACACAGAGCGATTTCAAGGTGTATGAAGACAACAAGGAACAGAGCGTGGCGAGTTTTTCGTTCGGAGCGGACACGGCCATTCAGGCGCAGGGGCAGAAGCGCTATCTGATTCTATTCTTTGATAACTCGACGATGGCCATGCCGGACCAGATTCAGGCGCGCGATGCTGCAAAGAAATTCATCGATGCCAATGCCGGTCCTGATCGGTTGATGGCGGTGGTGGAGTTCGGTGGGACCTTGCAAATCGTGCAAAATTTTACGGCGAACGCGGATCGGCTGCGGGCCGCGGTTTCTGGAGCGAAGGGCTCCGCTGTGGATCCCAATGCTCAGGCGCCCGTTGAAGTTGCCTCGGCGGGCCTCTCGCCGTCGTCAAGTCCATTCGGTGGAACTTCAGGAACGTCCTCGCCCCTTTCTGGGATGAGCAACGCGGAAGCAGACTTCGGAGCGCGGAGCATGTTGTTGTCCGTGCGCAGTTTGGCGAAGAATCTGCGCGGAGTTCCTGGGCGAAAGATGGTTGTGCTGTTTTCCTCGGGTTTCCCTTTGACGGCCGAGAGCGAGTCCGAGCTGACGGCCACGATCGACGCCTGCAACAAGGCGAATGTGGCGATCTATTCCCTCGACGTGCGCGGCTTGATGGCCACGCCTCCTGGTGGACATTCGCAGCTACAGCCCCAAGGTGAAGAAAAGCGCGCGGTGGCGGAGCGGACAGACGCGAAGAATGTTTACGGAGGAGGGCGAGCGGTTCTAGCTTCCTACTCTGCAGGGCTGCTTGAGCCACAAAAGCCAGGCGGCGGAGGCGGAGGCACTGGTGGGGGCGGCACGGGCGGAGGCGGAGGTGGACGGCCTGGCGGCGGTGGAACCGGAGGAACGGGGGGCACGGGCGGCACCGGAGGAACTGGTGGAACTGGGGGCAAAGGTGGAACCGGAGGAAGCGGCGGCACCGGAGGAACTGGTGGAGGGACAACTGGACGCACTGGCGGCGGAGTCTCGAATCCGAATACGAACAATCCAAACAATGTGTTTACGCAACCGCGGACCATCGTTCCGCAATTCCCTCCATCGGCGTCAACAAATCAGCAGATTCTTGCGGCGCTCGCGGACGGAACCGGCGGGTTCACGATTTTCAACACCAATGATTTGCTAGGCGGGCTTGAGAAGATCGGGCGCGAGCAGAGTGAGTTTTATATCCTGGGCTACGTGCCGCAACAGTCGGCGGAGGGAAGTTGCCACACGCTGAAAGTGAAGATGAATCGAGGCGGGCTAAACGTGAGGTCGCGCAGCGGATACTGCAACACGAAGTCGACAAACATGCTGGAAGGCACGCCGGTGGAGAAGCAGCTCGAGGCGCGGGCGACAGGCACGCAAGCCGGAACGATGCAGGGGATGTTCCAGGTGCCTTACTTTTACACGGCGCCAAATGTGGCGCGCGTAAACCTGACGATGGAGATTCCTTCGAGCACCGTGCAGTTCAACAAAGACAAGGGGAAGTACCATGCCAGCTTGAATGTGCTGGGGATTGCGTACAAGCCGGACGGCAGCGTCGGAGCGAAGTTCAGCGACACGGTGAATCTCGACCTGGAAAAAGATGAAATGAAGGATTTCACGAAGCAACCTTATTTCTACCAGAACCAGTTCGATGCAGGTTCGGGGGACTACAAGTTGACTGTGGTGGTCAGCTCCAGTGGCGACGCATTCGGGAAATACGAGTCGAAACTGCAGATTGATCCTTATGATGGCAAGCAGTTCAGCCTGGGCGGTGTGGTACTCACGAACTCGTTGCAACGGTTGTCGGATATTCCGACGAGCCTCGATTCTGTGCTGCTCGAGGACCGTACGCCGCTGGTCGTAAAAGGAATGCAGTTCAATCCATCCGCCAGCAACCGGTTCAAGAAGACGGATAGCGTGGCTCTCTACACGGAAATCTATGAACCACTGCTTACCTCAGCCAATCCGCCACAGGTTATGGCCGGCTATGCGATCGTGGAGCGGGGCTCTGGGAAAGTCGTCTTTAAGTCCGGTGCGGTTCGCATGGATGACTTCGTTCAAAAGGGAAGCCCGATGGTTCCGGTGGGGCTGAATATCAAGCTGGGCGAAATGGCTCCGGGAAGTTACCAGCTGGTGATGATGGCGGTCGATGGGGTGGGCAACCATGCCAAGAATCGCACCATCGATTTCGACGTGACGCAGTAGCGAGCCATTTGGCGTGTTTCTCCGCTAGTTGGCACATCCACTAGCCTGCGGGTTGGCGAGAGGCGCTTCCGGACTCCGCGAAAAGGCTGCGTAGTACGAACCAGCAATTGGCTGGGCGCTCCGAGAGACGGCGCATAAAATAGGGGCACCAGTCGGTGCCGAACGGGACGTACACCTGAAGCGTGTCACCCGCGGAGCGCACTTGCGCTTGCAGGTCGCGCCGAATTCCATAGATCATCTGAAATTCGTAGCGGGATTTGTCCAGATTGAGCCGGGCGGCTTCGGCTTGTGCGTGTGCGACCATGTTCCAGTCGTGGGAGGCGATAGCGGGTAGGAAACTGCCTTGCGCGGCGCCTTCGAAGAGCTGGGTTGTTAATTTCTGGTAGTTGGCATCGACCTCGCTCTTTTTTTGGAAAGCGATTTTTGCGGATTCGCGATAGGCGCCTTTGACGAGTCGAATTTTCGGCTTGATGGGGGCGAGCCGCAACAGATCTTTCTCCGTGCGGAAAAGATATGCCTGTACGGCCAAGCCGCAGTTTCCCAGCTCGCGTTGCACGCTCTCGAAAATATCCAGTGTGACGTCGGTGTAGGCGCTGCCTTCCATATCCATCTCGATGGTGCGGCCGAGAGCGGCGGCGCGGGCGGCGATTTCACGGGCCATGGAGCGGCAGAGCTCTTTGTCGATGTCGAGGCCGAGTTGCGTTAGTTTAATGGAGATGTTTCCGGTGAGATTAATTGCGTGGAGTTCTTCGACCATGTGCATGTAACTGGAGCGGACTTCGCGTGCCGCCGCTTCGCTGGTGACGTTTTCTCCAAGATGGTTCAGACTGACGTTGCGGCCTTGTGAGCAAAGTTCCTGACTGGCCCTGAGAGCTTCCGCCAGGGATTCACCAGCGACGAAACGGCGTGCGAAGCCGCTTTTCATGCCGTGGCGAGCGATGCGATCCGTCACGCCGCGTTTTGTGGACAGCCAGAAGATGAAATTGCGAATTAGCACGAACCCTCCCGGGAAGAAACAGACCGAGGATAGGGGCAGAGGTGCCGGACGTCAATACCACCGCCGGTGGACAAAACGAGCCGTAGATCCAAACGGATGAGTTGGTTAGGAGCAGGCCTGTCCCTGCGGGCAAAGTAGGGTTTCGACACTGGCCTTTGCGGCGTGCAACTTCCCGGCTGCGGTGGGGTTATCCTAGGAGGCGACAGGTGTTTGCGGACCATTTCGCCCGGCAGGAGAGTGTCATGAGCGTGCAGCAAGGCCTCGCCTCGCAGACGGTTTCGATTTCGGCGGCCCCCAGATCATTCCTCGCGGCCATTCTTTCTGTGGCATGCATGTTCTCCATAGGTATCGATATGCCTTTGCTTGCGGCGATGCCGCCCTCGGCGAAGGATAAGAAACCAAAGCAAGATCCCGCCCTAAAAAATCTACCTATTAGCGAGCTGAGCGCGGATGAAGCGATTCTCCACGCGCTGAACCGTTTGGCGTATGGGCCGCGGCCCGGCGACGTGGAACGCGTGCGGCAGATGGGGCTGGCGAAATGGATCGACCAGCAACTGAATCCTAATTCGATGGATGACAAGGCGCTGGAGGCGCGGCTGGAGGATTATCCGACTCTGAAAATGTCTTCCGAGAAGCTGATTGCCGAGTACCCGCAGCCGAAGCAGGCGGAGAAGGAAGCTGCGAAACGCGCGCAGGCACAATTGGAGCAGCAACAGCAGACGCGGTCGGATGCCGCGGCGGCAATTGTCGCGAAGGATATGCAAAGGACACCGGCTCCTAAGGATGCCTCCGCTGCGGAAGCTAACCAGCCTCCGGCATCTCCACCAGCGGATGGTGCCGATGCGAATGTTCCTTCCCCGATGAAGCAAGATCCTGCCATAGAGAATTCCGGAGCGAAAGGCGCCGGGAAGCGCGATGTGTTAGGCGGCGACCCGAATAGTGTGCCGCGAGCGATAGCCGAAGACAGTAAGCGGCCGCCACGCATCGTGGCGGAATTGGCGATGGCGAAAGTGACGCGCGCGATTTACAGCGAGCGGCAGCTTCAGCAGGTGATGGATGACTTCTGGTTCAACCATCTGAACGTGTTTGCAGGGAAGGGCGAGGACCGCTATTACCTGACTTCTTACGAACGCGACGTCATTCAGCCGCACACCCTGGGGAAGTTCAAGGACCTTTTGACGGCTTCAGCGAAGAGTCCGGCGATGCTGTTTTATCTGGACAATTTTTTGAGCGCTGATCCGCGCGCGGCGCAGCGCGAGGCGCAGGAACGGTATGCACGTCAGATGGCCCGGTATCGCGGATGGGGTCCGCGGCCGGTGCCGCCGTCCGCGCAGAAGAAGAACGACCGCGGCCTGAATGAAAACTATGGCCGCGAATTGATGGAATTGCACACGCTCGGTGTCGATGGCGGGTATACGCAGAAGGATGTGACTGAAGTGGCTCGGTGCTTCACTGGTTGGACTATCGAGAAACCCCGCCAGAATCCGGAGTTCAAGTTTGACGATCGATTGCACGATCCCGATCCGAAGTATGTGCTGGGGAAAAAGATCCGTGCCGGCGGAATGAAGGACGGCCAGGAAGTGATCGACCTGCTGGTGCATGACCCGAGCACGGCGCGCTTTATTTCTACGAAGCTGGCGCGTCGATTTGTTTCGGACAATCCACCGCCGGCGCTGGTGGATCGCATGGCGAAGTCGTTCGCCGAAAGCGACGGCGACATCAAGACCGTGATGCACACGATGATTTATTCGCCGGAGTTTTGGTCGCGCGAAACGTATCGCGCGAAGATTAAGACGCCGTTCGAGCTGGTGGTTTCCGCAACGCGCGCTCTCGGGACAGATGTGGATATGCCGCAGCCGCTGGTCGGCTGGGTGGGACGCATCGGCGAACCGATTTATCAGTGCCAGCCTCCGACGGGCTACGCCGACAAGGCGGACACCTGGGTAAATACGGGCGCACTGCTTAACCGGCTGAATTTTTCACTAGCGCTGGCAGGGAACAAGATGCGCGGGTCGCGCACGGATGTTGCCGCGCTGCTTGGCGTGGAGACGTCTGGCGATGCGAAGGCGGCGCTGGAGCGGGCGGTGCAGGTTTTTCTGGGCGGACAAGTAGGGCGGACGACAGTGGAGACGCTAGAGAAGCAACTGGATAGCCCGCAGGTGGTGCAGGCCAAGCTGGACGACCCTGTTAAGCAGGTTGATTTGGGAGTGGTGGCGGGTTTGGTGCTGGGTGCGCCGGAGTTTCAGCGCCGATAGTGTTTGGAGTGCGGGAGCTCTGCTCCCGCTTTTCCGCTTCTCGGGTATAGAACGGACGCAAAAAGCGGCAGCAAGGCTGCCGCACTCCATATTCGGGAATGAACTTGAGAGGTTCCAATGAGTCATGAATGTTGCGAAGGCGTAAGAGGGTTGAGATTCTCGCGGCGGTATTTTTTGAAGCAGGGCGGCGTGGCAATGGTTGGCCTAAGCGCGATGCCGGCGTTTTTGCAGCGCGCGGTGGCGGCGACGCCGATGCCGAACAAAAGGCAGCTTGTCGTGTTGTTTCAGCGTGGGGCGGCGGACGGATTGAATATTGTGGTTCCATTTGGTGAGCCAAATTATTACCGTTTGCGGCCGAGCATTGCGATTCCACAGCCGAAGCGCGGCGGAACGGATGCGGCGGTCGATCTGGACGGATTTTTTGGGCTACATCCCAGCCTCGCGCCACTCGAGCCCTTGTTCCACAAGAATCAGTTGGCCATCGTACATGCTGCGGGATCGCCGGATCCGACGCGCTCACATTTTGACGCGCAGGATTTCATGGAGTCGGGAACGCCCGGTTTGAAGGCGACCGATGACGGTTGGCTGAACCGGGCGCTGGAGATTGTGCCGGAAGAGAGCGCTTCGCCGTTCCGCGCCGTGGCGATGGGGCCGAACCTGCCGCGGATGCTCCGCGGAAACGCTCCGGCGATCGCGCTGCCGGATTTGAAACAGTTTAAGGTGATGGCACAATCGCCCGGCTCGGGGCAAATGGTGGAGGGCGGGTTTGAGGCGATGTATTCGCAAACCGTGGACCACGCACTGCACGGCACTGGCACGGAAACTTTTGAGGCCATCAACCTTTTACGGAACGCTGACCCGGCTAAATATCAACCGGAGAATGGCGCGCAATATCCGACGAACCGGCTGGGGCAGAGCTTGCGGCAAATCGGGCAACTGCTGAAGGCCAACATCGGCGTGGAAGTTTTGTTCGTCGATTGCGGTGGCTGGGATAACCACGTGAATGAAGGCGGAGTGCAGGGGCAGCTCTCGAATTTGCTGAAGGATTTGGGGCAGGGCCTGGCTGCGTTTAATCAGGATATGGGCGACCGCATGCAGGATATTGTGTTTGTGACGATGAGCGAGTTCGGCCGCACCGCGAAAGAAAACGGCAACCGCGGGACCGACCACGGACACGCCAATTGCATGTTTGTGATGGGCGGCGACGTGAAGGGCGGGCGGGTTTATGGCAAGTGGCCGGGCCTCGATGACCACCAGCTCAACGAGGGACGCGATCTGGCGCTGACGACGGATTTCCGTAGCGTCATTGGGGAAATTTTGACAAGACACATCGGTGTGAAAGATCTTGCGCCGGTGTTTCCGGGGTTTGACAACAATCCACGCAGATTTCCCGGACTTGTTCGGGCCTAAGTCTGTGGCTGTAGTGTCGCAGCATGCTGCGTCCCTACGAGTTCGCCGTGTTTAGTTCAGCTCCCGAATCCAAATATTTCTAAAGCGCACCGGATTGCCGTGATCTTGCAGGCCGAGCGGGAGCTTCTCGGCATGGGCTTTGTAGGGTGGCCGCTCGCCGTGTTCTGTTGGGCCGGTGAGCTGAACGTTGTCTTGGACGAGGACGCCATTGTGAAACACAGTGACGTGAGCAGGACGGAGGACCTTGCCGGCGGCATCGAAGCGGGGGCCGTGGAAGACGATGTCATACCATTGCCATTGCCCTGGCGGGCGCGCCGCGTTCACCAGCGGCGGATATTGCCCGTACAGAGCTGAGGCTTGGCCGTCGGCATAGGTCTTGTTTTCGTAGGAATCGAGAACCTGAACTTCGTAGAGCCCCATTAAGAAGACACCGCTGTTCCCGCGCTCCTGGCTCTCGCCGTGCGGAGGAGTCGGCTCTTGAAACTCTACGTGCAATTGGCAATCTCCAAAAGGTTGCTTTGTATAAATGTACCCGGTCTTTGCCACGACCTCGGCATAACCATTCTCCACTTTCCATTTCGCCGGGCCTCCGTCTTTGTGTGTCCATTTGGAAAGGTCGGCGCCATCGAAGAGCACGACAGCATCGGAAGGAGGACGTCCCGGCGTGTCTTGTGTGCTTGCCGTGCCTGGAGTGATGATCGGCGGAACTGGACGAGTCAAATCGTGAATCTTCCATCGCGTGTCGACTTGCCCGAGCAGGATCGCGGGGCTAACGCCAATTACTACAGCCACCAAAAGCGCCAAACGAATTCTCTTCATGGTTCGCACCCTCATGAAAAACGCGCGAGGATTCTAGCTCTGATTTGTCTCTGAATACAGAGCTGTTGTGAGGAGACGCGCTGGAAATCAGAAGGAGCTTCTCGACCGGTGCCAGAGCCGAAGGAGGCATCCGAGAATCGCACTGAGGACGATCGATATGATGAAAAAAAAGCGTGACTCCGGGACGCCGACGAGCGCAATTAGAACAAAACCAAGGACGATAAACAATCCGATAGAATCCCCCGTCCACTGACCAGCGCCA
This sequence comes from Candidatus Acidiferrum sp., assembly GCA_036521695.1. Lineage (GTDB taxonomy): Bacteria > Acidobacteriota > Terriglobia > Acidiferrales > UBA7541 > Acidiferrum. The sequence goes on from DATDHE010000036.1 coordinate 22,316, forward strand.
ACGGGACCGAACGGCACAACGTTCGGGTATGGCCGCGACGATCCAAGCGACCGCATCTTCCGGAAGGTGCGCAGACTCGGATAAGAAAACCTGTCCATTGCGGACAGTATACGCCTCAGCGCAGTTCAGGTGAATAGTGCGACTCTCGATGCCGCCACTCTGTTCCGTTCCACCGGCTTCGCCCCTCAGGCGGCGGAGCCGCGGATGCGCATGCCGTAGAACGAGCGGTAGACGAAGATGAAAGAGACGACGAAGAACGCTCCTGCAAGGATGTGCGTCAAGTTGCTGCCCTGGCTGGCGGTGAGTTGCACGGCTAGCTCGACGGCTAACAGGCCGAAGAGCGTTGTGAACTTGATGACTGGATTGAGAGCGACTGAAGAAGTGTCCTTGAAAGGATCGCCAACGGTGTCGCCGACGACTGTGGCATCATGCAGCGGCGTGCCTTTTTGCTTGAGTTCGACTTCGACGATCTTCTTGGCGTTGTCCCAGGCACCGCCGGCGTTGGCCATGAAAATGGCCTGATAGAGGCCGAAGATGGCGATGGAGAAAAGGTAGCCGATGAAAAAGAAGGGCTCGACGAAAGCGAAGGCCAGAGTGGCGAAAAACACCGCGATGAAGATGTTGAGCATGCCCTTCTGCGCATACTGAGTACAGATTTCAACGACCTTCTTGCTGTCTGCAACGCTTGCAGCAGCCGCCCCTTCCAGGTGAATGTTCGCTTTGATGAATTCGACCGCGCGGTAAGCGCCAGTGGTCACGGCCTGGGTACTGGCGCCGGTGAACCAGTAGATCATCGCGCCGCCAGTAATGAGGCCGAGTACGAAAGGTGCGTGGAGCAGCGAAAGATTGTTGACGTTTTCGGCGAGGCCGTGCGTTAACGCCATGATAATCGAAAAGATCATCGTGGTGGCGCCGACGACAGCGGTGCCGATGAGCACGGGCTTAGCCGTGGCTTTGAAAGTGTTGCCTGCGCCGTCGTTGGCTTCGAGCATTTCCTTGGCGCGCTCGAAGTTCACATCGATGTTGTAATCCTTCTTGAGTTCCTGCTTGATGTTGGGAACTTGCTCAATCAGCGAGAGTTCGTAGACGGATTGCGCGTTGTCAGTGACCGGGCCATAGGAATCGACGGCGATGGTCACGGGGCCCATGCCTAGGAAGCCGAAAGCCACCAGCCCAAACGCAAAAACGGCAGGCGCGAGCATCAGAAGACCCAGGTCGAGGGTGCTGATGAGATAGCCAAGGGACATAAGGACGACCATCGCCAAACCGATGTAGTACGCGGAGAAATTGCCGGCGACGAATCCGGAGAGAATGCCCAGCGATGCGCCGCCTTCTTCCGCCGAAGAGACGACTTCCCGAACGTGACGGGACTCTGTGGATGTGAATACTTTCACCAGCTCTGGAATGACTGCTCCTGCCAAAGTGCCGCAGGAGATGATCGTTCCCAGCTTCCACCATTGAGAAGCGTCCGTGCCGAGTGTCGGAATGATGAGATAAGAGATCACGTAGGTGAGCGCAATGGACACGATGGACGTGATCCAGACAAGGGAAGTCAGGGGCGCTTCGTAATTCATCTTGTCCGCGTTGCCGTATTTGGCTTTCGCGATGAAGCCGTTGATGAAGTAGGCCCCGGCGCTGGAGACAAGCATCATGATTCGCATGACGAAGATCCACACTAGCAGTTGCACCTGGACTTTAGGATCCTTCACAGCGAGAAGAATAAAAGTAATCAGCGCGACGCCCGTCACGCCGTAGGTCTCGAAGCCGTCGGCGCTTGGGCCGACCGAGTCGCCAGCGTTGTCTCCCGTGCAGTCTGCGATAACGCCGGGATTGCGCGCGTCGTCTTCCTTGATTTTGAAGACGATCTTCATCAAGTCAGAGCCGATGTCGGCGATTTTCGTAAAGATGCCGCCCGCGATGCGCAACACAGCCGCGCCCAGTGACTCACCGATCGCAAAGCCGATGAAGCACGGCCCCGCGTAATCGCCTGGGATAAACAGCAGAATGAAGAGCATCATCAACAACTCGACGCTGATGAGCATCATGCCGATACTCATGCCAGCTTCGAGCGGTGTGTGATAGATGGGATAGGGCTTGCCACGCAAGGCGGCAAAAGCAGTGCGCGAGTTAGCAAACGTGTTGACGCGAATGCCGAACCAAGCTACGCCGTAGCTTCCCGCCATACCGACCACGCTGAAGATGAGAATAATCGGCAAAGTCACGGCCGTCGGATGCACGGGAGCGAGCATGCCGAAATAAAGAACGATGACGACAGCGATGAAGAGCCACAGGAAAACGAGAAACTTGCCTTGGGTGAAGAGGTACGTCTTACAAGTCTCGTAGATCAGCTCGGAAATGTCGCGCATGGACTTGTGGACGGCCATGCCTTTGAGGCGGCTATAAATGGCAAGCCCAAAGATCAAGCCGAAAACGCAAAAGACGATGCCGAAGAGAAGCAGCTTGTGGCCATCGATCCCGAGAAAGTTCACTTGCGAAAGATCGGGCACCTTTAGGGCGGCTTCACCGCCCGCTTCTTCACCTGAGGCGGCGGCGCCTGTGACAAGGGTCAAAAAGGCCGCTGCGGCACTCCATTTGGCGTATCTACAACCCAGGGACCAGGCACTCGCAAGCCAGGTGCGCATTAAAAATCCTCCATGAAGAAAAATCGGATTCAGGGTCGACCGCCGCCCTGCACACTCGTTTCCGGCACACCATGTCGTCCGACTGCTGCTTATTTAGCGTCGGGGGATGGCCTTGCCGGATATCAAAAGGCTCCCACCTCAAGACGGGACAGGAACAACGAATTTGTGCTCCCCGGCCGGACCGGGGTTGCCTGCACACGCACCCAACCTATCTGCCGCCTTACATCATAGCGGCCAGCCCCTGTTGGGCCCGAGGACAGGCGCACACAAAGCGTTGATTTATAACATTTAGCGGAGGGGCGGGTCAAACGGCGTGGGGGTCCAAGGGGTCCAAGGGTCCACGGGGTCCACCTGGGCGAGTGGAGCAATCCGCGGGAGCGGCTCAAAGAGGTTGGTTTGGGACGTTTATAGGACGGTACCGCGCCGAATATGCGGACGAAAAACAATTGCAAAGCGATGGTAACATGCCTTCATTGCTAGAGCAGGAAATGACCCGGTGTAGACGGGGGCCCATGAATAGAGATTTTTCGCAAGCAGCAAGCCACGCGGCTGACACGCATGCAGTTCGCCACAATGCAGATCGCCCCAATGGAAAGCGCGTTGAAGCCGATTCGGCCCGCCACAGGCCGTCCGCGCTGCTGAATGTTCTAACGCAGAACCACGGCGATCCATCCGCGGGACTCGCGTGAGACATCATTTCTTTATTACCGGCACGGATGCTGGCGTCGGGAAAACGACGCTCTCCGCATTGCTTTGCGCGGCGCTGGATGCGGTTTATTGGAAGCCGATCCAGACGGGGACGCTCGAAGGCTCCGACCGCGTGACGGTGATGCGGCTCGCGGGAATCGGAACAGACCGCACGCTGGATGAAGTTTACAAGTTTGTTCCGCCGGTTTCGCCGGACCTGGCTGCGCGCTGGGCGGGTGTGGAAATCGATCTGGGGCGCATCAACCTGCCTACAAGTTTGCTGAACGATTGGCTGGTCGTCGAGGGCTTGGGCGGCGTGTTGGTGCCCATCAATCAGAAGCAGTTCATGCTGGATATGATGGTCAAGTTCAAGCTGCCCGTCATTCTGGCGGCGCGTAGCGGTGCCGGGACCATCAATCACACATTGCTGACACTGGCGGCCTTGCATGCAGCCGAATTGCCCGTGCATGGCGTGGTCTTGATTGGCGACCAGAACCGGGAAAACCGCGAGACCATTGAAAAGTTCGGACATGTGAGGGTAATCGGTGAAATACCGCGGCTCCCCAATCTTCACCGGACCGCATTAATGCAGATCTTTATGAACCACTTCGACCGCGCCGCGTTTTCGCAATAGCTGCGCGCGATGGCCCTGCCTTTGCTCTTGAACAACTGAGCCGTCTGCTAGACTGATCGACCAAATCGATAAGGAAGGATTCCCTTGCATACGTGGCGGGAAAAGATGACGGTCTGTAGGAGGGAAGAGGTTGGCGGCGGGGGTTGCGATTGTCAGTAAGTCTCAACGGCTGGAAGCAGAGGATCATTGCCTTCGCCAGCGGGCTGGGAGCGCCTGGGCTGTTGCTTGTTTCGTTTTTGGATTCCTCGGTTCTTTCGTTTCCCGTCATCAACGATCTGCTTCTGATTCAGCTTTCCATGCAGCGCCCGGAACGAATGCCGCTCTACGCTTTGATGGCCGCGACGGGTTCCGTGTTGGGCTGCGTGACGCTTTACTTTCTGGCGCGCATGGGCGGGGAAGCTTATTTTCATCGCAAAGCAGGCGCGCGCTCTGTTGCGATTCGGCATTGGGTTGAGCGCAACGGTTTCGGTGGAATGTTGATTGCCGCGCTTCTGCCCCCCCCGACGCCGTTCAAAATATTTGTATTTGCTGCCGGCGTTTTTGAGGCGCCGCTCTTTGGATTTGCTTCCGCGATCACGCTGGCCCGTCTATTCCGTTATTTCGGCGTGGGCTATCTCGCCGTTCGCTATGGGTCGGACGCGATGCCCTATCTTGCTGCTCACAAGTTGCAAGTGGCAGCGCTCGTGATTGCGCTTGTGGTGGTTAGCTATGGGCTTTCGCGCTGGATACTCCGGCATAGGCCGCATCATGAGCCGCAAAAATAAACCGGTAGTGGATTACTGACGCAGGTCTCGAGCCCAAACCAAATCCTGCGATGTGACTTTGTTGTTTGGGTCGAGTTCGATGACAGCGGCAATCTCATGCGCAGTCTCGCCCGCCGCAGCATAACGCAAGTCGCGCAATACGACTATGTAGCCGGATTCTGTTTTTTCCAGGCTGGCTTTGGGAATCTGCGCGGTCGCGAGAAATCGTCTGGCTACGACTGCGTTTCGAGCCGCATCGAGGGCCGGCGAAGGATCCGGCTTGAACTGCCTCACGCCGGAGTCGGCGTCGAAAGCCTGGGGGGACGCAGCGTCAACGTCAATTTCGTTCACAGCGCTCTCGGTTTCCACCACTCCGTGCCAGGTGAGGATCGAGAGAGACTCCGGGAAAGCGCTCACGCGGCGCGGAGTTTCTCCATGAAACGTTCGCGATTCCATCAGAGCCACTACATTCGAGTGCAGAATGGCGCGTGCGCCAACATAAACAAATACCAGTGCGAGGCCAATGATGGCGCCGGTTTGTCCGCGCGGCTTTTTTGACTTGGCGCCAATTTCGGAGCTAACAAGATGGAGTAATTCGGGCAGCGCAATGCACGCGATGAGCATCGTGAGAATCCACGGATCGATCCCGGGGAGCCAGTCAGCTGCAAACCGTTTGGGACTGAAGGGCCAGAAGAGTGCCACGCCGTTGTATTGGCAAGTGTCCATCGCGATGTGCAGCAAGGTGGCACACAGCGGCATTAGGAACGTGCCCAAAATCAGTACCCGCAGGGCACGCACGTCAAAGGAAGCCGCATTCCACTTCGGCACTTCTGCCGCGATTCTTAGTCCTCCTTCGAGAGCTCTTGCCAGGAAGATCGCGGGAAAAACTACTGAAATTAGAATGGCTGCGAGAATCGAGTGAGTGTAGGTTCCGTGGCAAGCAAGATAGGCCGAAGGGCCAAAGTAGCTGCTGAACGAGTCGATGTTTGCGATCGTCCCTGCAAGAACGGCGCTTGCCATTGCCGCTCTGCTAGAGCGAGGAAAAAATCCTCGGGCGATAGCGAAGGAGGCGAGTCCATGAGTGACGATGTCCACAGTTACGTTTTCGAGGCTGCTTTCGATCCCGAGGGAAGGCCGTTGCCTGGCACGAGCAGCTTTAGAGCGCGCGGCACGATTTTGAACTCAACAGGGAGGCGCGCGAGCGGCTCGCCGTCCACCTGCGCGTAGATTGGGTCCTTCCCAATGGGTTCGCACACGATTTTGTCCGTTTTCCAGAAGTGGACGCCTTCTGTGCCGCGGAGTTTCCCTAGCCAAAGCGTCGGCAAGTAACTCAGATAACGCAAACCGCTCTGTGTGGTGAGGGTCATCAACTCGAACTGATCTTCATAAAGATCCGCGTCCGTTGTGATCTTGAATGGCCCACCGTAGTTTTTGGTGCGGCCGACTACGACGAGCGATGCGTCGATTTCCTTGCCCGCCGCAATGACCCGAAAATGTTGGAATTTGTAACGGAAGGCCTCGCGCGCTCCTTGCCACCAATATGCCAGGATGCCGACTCGCGCTTTCAGATCGAGATCGATGGAATACACAATCATGCCGTCGGGCCCGGCGCCGGCGACGCTGAGAAAATATTTTGTCTTCGCGGGTTCGTTGAGCGGAGTGGCGAGCCCCAGGGGAATATCACGTACTACGCCATGAACGAGCATTTCCGCGGCGCTGGGAATGTCCCAGGGCAAGTTTAACTCTTTGGCGAGAACATTCGCGGTCCCGCCGGGCAGAAGCGCGAGCGGAACACGATGGCCATTTTTTTGGCCTGCCAGACCGTTCACGACTTCGTTCAACGTGCCGTCGCCTCCGCAGGCGATGACGAGGTGGCGCCCCTCATCATTGGCGCGCTGCGCAAACTCCGTGGCATCGCCGGCCTTGGTGGTTTCGGATAGGTCCGTCTGGATGCCGCCAGCGGCAAAAATGCGGCGCGCTTCGTCCAGCATGGCGCGGCGGCCATGCCCGCCGTTCCCGGCGTTGGGGTTGTGAATCAGCAGCGCGTTTTGGATTTCCGTGGACATACTTTGTTCGCGTCTTGCGCCCGAGTCGTTGATGCGGGTCGTATCTTGCCGACTTCATTCTATATAATGTCAGGCGAAATTGAGCTATCCCTTCTGCAGAGGGTTTCATGGCCAAAGCTGCGCCAGCTTCCGTCAAGAAAGAGATCGAGCAGCTTCGCGGGAAGCTACGGCACCACGAGTATCGTTATTACGTCCTCGATGACCCGGAAATATCCGACGCCGCTTACGACAAGCTGATGGAGCGGCTGAAGGCGTTCGAGGCAGCCCATCCTGAGCTGGTTACGGCCGACTCGCCAACGGTTCGCGTAGGCGGCAGTCCCCGCGAAGGATTTCAGACGGTGCGCCACGCGCGGGCGATGTTGAGCCTCGACAATGCGTTTTCCTACGATGCACTGCGTGATTTCGACCGGCGCGTTCGCGAAAGCAGCGGCAAAGAAAAGATCGAATACATAGCTGAGCATAAGTTTGATGGCCTGAGCATTTCGCTGCAGTACGCCGACGGCAAACTCGTTCGTGGGGTTACGCGCGGCGATGGAACGACCGGCGAAGATGTTACTCCTAATGTAAAGACCATCCGTTCAATTCCGCTGCAGGTGGATGCAGGGGTTCTGAAGAAAGCCAAGCTGCCGTCCGATTTTGAAGTGCGCGGAGAAGTGCTGATGACGCGCAAAGCGTTTGAAGAATTGAACCGACAGCAAGAGTTGTCGGGTGGAAAGATCTTTGTCAACGCGCGGAACTCTGCCGCCGGGGCCGTGCGTGTTCTTGATCCTTCCATCACCGCGGCGCGGCGGCTGGACTTTTTCGCTTACTACCTGTTCGTGGATGGCAAGGTGCCTTTCGTCAAGCATTCCGAGTCCTTGGAAGCACTCAAGCAATTGCGTTTCCGCGCTTCGGACGATTGGAAGTTGTGCAATGGAATTGACGCGGTCATCGCGTATTGCGAAGACTGGGACGCGAAGCGCGAAAAGCTGCCTTACGAGATCGATGGCGTGGTGATTAAGGTCAATTCCACGGCCATTCAGAACGAATTGGGGTATACCGCCAAAGCTCCGCGCTGGGCGATTGCGTACAAGTATCCCGCGCGGCAGGAGACCACCGTCGTAAACGATATTCGTGTAAATGTAGGCCGCACAGGCGCGTTGACTCCCGTGGCGTTCCTTGAGCCGGTGCAAGTGGGAGGCGTCACTGTCAGCCGTTCCACACTCCACAATATGGATGAGGTCGAGCGGCTCGGCTTGCAGATCGGCGACACCGTGCTGATCGAGCGCGCCGGCGAAGTGATTCCGCACGTCTTGAAAGTCGTTAAGGAAGGGAAGAACCGCAAACCGTTTCGCATGCCGAAGCTTTGTCCAGAGTGCGGCAGCACGATTCACAAATCCGAGGACGAGGTTGCATATCGCTGTGTTAATGCCGCCTGCCCGGCAAAGCGGAAAGAGTCGCTGCTCCATTACGCCAGTCGTCACGCCATGAATATCGACGGCCTCGGCGACAAGATCGTCGATCAACTGGTGGACAAAGGCCTGGTGAAAGATGTCGCTGACCTCTACTCGTTGAAAGAGGACCAGGTAGCGGCTCTCGATCGAATGGCGGAAAAATCCGCGCAGAATTTGCTCGAAGAAATCGAAGGCAGCAAGAAAAACAGTCTGGCGCGCCTGATTTATGCGCTGGGTATTCGTTTCGTCGGAGAACGCACGGGCCAGTTGCTCGCCGAACATTTTTCTTCGCTCGAAGAATTGGCCGCGGCGGACGAAGAGCAACTCGTCGCCGTTAACGAAGTCGGCCCAAAAGTTGCCGCAGCGATCGCCGAGTTTTTCTCCGAAGCTGCGAATCGCCAGCTCATCAAAAAGCTGCACAAAGCAGGCGTGCATCCCACCGCGGAAAAGCGCGAAGTCAAAAGCCAGAAGCTCGCCGGCAAATCTTTCGTCTTCACAGGGGGCCTGGCCAATCGCAGCCGCGAGGAAGCCGGCGAACTCGTCCAGCAACACGGCGGCAAAGTCTCCGGCTCCGTCAGCAAGAAGACCGATTATGTAGTAGTGGGCACCGATCCCGGCTCGAAGTACGAGAAAGCCAAAGAACTCGGCGTCGCCATCCTTACGGAATCCGATTTTGAGAGGCTCTTGCAAAGCAAATAGCGGATCTCAGCTTTGCCCGCCATCTGACTTGCGAACCTGCGAGATGGCGATTCGCTTCCATATCAGTCCCAAGTGCCCAACGAGGTTATGAATGAAACTGGCGGGTGAGAAGAGTGTTCGTTGGTTGGCACATTAAACAGCTAAGTCATTTAGAAGCAACATTTGCAGAACTCTCGACCTTGGCTCTATTCGCTGGCTTTTTGCACGCGCCAAGTCCCCGTAACTATTGATTTTGCAGGGTATAAAGTGAGCTTAAGTTTTTTAGATGCAACATTTACAGAAAACACGGGGGAGGGTTCTCGGATTCCGGCTCCACTCAGGCTGTCGACCTATTCAACGAACGTAACTGCGGCCGAGCTCGCCGATTCTGCGGCTATCAGCTATAATCCAAATTGGCGGGTGAGCCGGGTGATCGCTGGCTTGGTCATCGCAAGATGGCTGGGCGGGAGGAAAGTCCGGACACCGTCGTCGTAGGCTCGCGAGAGCTGGTGACGAATAGGGCAGCGCGCCTGGTAACGCCAGGGGGACCGTAGCACAGACTTCAGTCTGTGCATCTTCGCTTGTGCCATAGATTAAGATATAGTGCGTGCGGCGAAGAAAGAACACAGGCTAAAGCCTGTGCTACTGTTCACGGAAAGTGCCACAGAGAATAGACCGCCGGCTGAGAGAAGCACGGTGGCATCGCGCAGGAAAACCTGCGGGACGTCTTC
>DATDHE010000037.1:0-4155 GCA_036521695.1 Candidatus Acidiferrum sp.
CTGTGGTCCGCAATAATTCCATGTGCTTGAGAATTGCTCCAGCGCATTCCAACCTTCCGGAATTAGGATCCATGTAACAATGTTACGCAGCCTGCCATATCTTGTTGATTTTGAAGCCGGACGGAGTTTTCGCGAGGCACAATGTAATAACCAGCCCGATGTGTACTGTCACTTTTGACAGTTCCGTTTAGTCGTCGGTCGAAGTAGCGTTACGGCGAATTTGAGGACTTCTGTAATCCGAAGAGCGGTTACCTTTTCCAGCTAATTTTCGGATTCGCGTGAGGTTCAACCTTTTGGAACAAAGGAGTGAACCTTGCGATCGAATCGTCCCCTCCTGGCAGTGGCGGCTTTTCTGTTTTCAACTGCACCGCTGTTTGCTCAAGACGCACCTGTTGGGCCGGAGGGGACGCAGGTTGCCACGGAGCAGACGCCAGCGGCAGCGGCCAATGCTGACGCGTTGCGAAAAGCGGCGCAGAACCCTGTTGCCAGCCTGATAAGCGTTCCCATCCAGAACAATAACAATTTCGGGATTAATCCCGGATACCGTACTCAAGATGTGTTGAACATCCAGCCGGTAATCCCGGTCAAAGTTAACAACGACTGGAATCTGATCATTCGCTGGATTACTCCTATCATCTACCAACCGTTTCCGGTTGCGTCTCCCGCGCCTCAGACTGGTGTTTACGGCCTCGGCGACATGCAGCCCACCTTTTTGCTCTCGCCGAGAAAACCGCACAAGATAATTTGGGGAGTAGGCCCTATCTTTCAACTACCGACCGCGACCAGCCAGTTCCTGGGACAAGGCAAGCTCGGTATGGGACCGAACGTCGTCGTTCTGACCATGCCGGGACATTTCGTGATGGGCGTGCTTGCCAACAATATCTGGTCGGTCGCTGGGTCGGGCAGTCGTCGGGACGTCAATCAACTTCTGGTGCAGTACTTCATCAACTACAACATGAAAAAAGGTTGGTATCTGACCACCCAACCCATCATCACCGCTAACTGGAACTCGCCCGCGCCGAGCGGCAGCGTATGGACGGTGCCATTCGGCGGCGGCGTGGGAAGAATCATGAAGCTTGGATTCCAGCCAGTGAATATGAACGTTCAGTTTTACGGCAATGCCGTTCATGTTCCCGGGGCTTCGCCCTGGAGCCTTCGCGCGACATTCGCCTTGCTCTTTCCCAAGCTGACCAAAGACGAGGAGAAGATGATGATGCAGCAAAAACTGAAACAGTTGGAAGAGCAGCCGCCCCAGAAGCAGTGAAAGCCGGCCCGATCAAGTGATGGAGACCTGTAGTTCGCCAAAACTTCAGCCGAGGCCCGAAAAGGGGCGGTTCTGGTGGAGTAGGCGTGAATACGATTATCGACTCGGTACAGCAAGAAGACCCTGAGAAGGCGAGCCCGGTGTGCGTGGAGCGCGCGTATATAAAGGACCGGCCGAAAGTCGATCCGAACTATGCCGCTCGATTGTAACGATGGTGCAGCCCTCCGAGTCGCTCCTGTGAAAGGATCCCACCCGAAGCTACAGAACGAGTCCTGCCGTTCGGCGTCCTGTGCCTACCAAAAATCCCATTCAGCGGTATTCACCAATGTAACGTTGTTACATTGCGTTCGAAACTTGCCACAATATCAATTCGCCAGGGACAAGGTTCCAAGCTCCTTCTGCCAGGTAGCGAGGTCTCCCCTCACCGTATTGGGGCGTCATGCGAATCTCTTCTACGTGCTTTTTCAGTTCTGTCCTGGCCAGCGTGGTTTCCCCAGACAAGAGTCCCTGAAGGTCGGATAGTCTCTTTGTGACAAACTCTCTTATGCCGACGAGATGTGATTCGACCGATCCGGGTCCCGCCGATAGTTGTGCTGCGCAAAAATCTGGCCCCAGTTCGAAGCCTGGCCGGTCCAAGAGATAAGCCATCCGCTTAACCTTTATATAAGCATCGTTGCCTGAGAGGAGCGGTCGGAGACGTTGAATTCGAGTCGTGGTGGAGATGAACTTGGTACAGATAGGAACCAACGAGTTCTTCCCCCCACTCATTCGTCCCGTTGCAACGAAAGGCGCCTACAGTCCCGCCCGTACAGCAACCAGAAATTGGGGAAACGCGATCAAAGCGCAGCGTCTTCTGAACTCTTCCGGTCCTTCACGCGGCGATCCTTTCCCACCGGTATTCGTGATGGAGACCGCCGAGAACTGCGCGAGCCACGACCTTGCAGTCTGGGGCGAAGGAATGCCTGTCGTGACCTTGCAGCGGTAGGAATACCGCGGCACGTTCAGGAATCCCCGGTCCGAGGCTCAAATGAGGGCGCCCTTGGTTGTAATGAGTAACCCACTCTGACAGGATTCTGCGCAGATGTTTCTCGCCAACCGGAATCATGAAATCCAAACACTCACGGCGTATAGTTCCCACTAATCTTTCACAATAGGCGTTCGCCCTTGGTGCTCGCGCGGGCGTGTGCAGCACCCTGAGTCCAAAAGCCTTGAGCTGATGGTCCACCTCTGCCGAGAAGATCGCGTCACGGTCATGGATCAGGAAACGGTAGGAATGATCGCTCGGAATCGCTTCGCGAAGCTGCTGCAAGGTCCAGGCTGCCGTTGGATGCGCAGTGACGTTGCAATGTACGATGCGCCGTGTCCCGACCTCCATCAGGAGGACCACATAGAGAGTTCGAAACCGGGCAGTCACCACGACCAGGAAATCGCAGGCCACGATGGACTGGGCATGATTGCGAACAAACGTCCTCCAGTTCTGCGAAGAGGTCCTCCGGTGGCCGCGTCGCTCCGGTTCGGGAGGCCAATAGGCGCGCACCGTCCGTGGAGAAACATAGATACCCAGCTTCACTGACAGCTCCGCTGCCACGCGCGCTTGGCCCCAAGTCGGATTTTCTTGTGCCATCTGCACGATGAGTTTGCGGATGCTCTCAGGAAGTCGTGGCCGACCAGCTTGCGACTTCCATTTCCAGAACAACTTGAAACCCTTGCGATGCCACCCGATCAGCGTCTCGGGTTTGACGATAACCAAGGCCTCTTTCCAATTGCATAGGCGAGACCAGAACAGAAGAGAGAAACGGGCGGAGTCATTCAATCGTCTCGGTTGGACCTGCCTCTCCTCATACAAGGCCAGTTGTTTTCGAAGGAACAGAACCTCCGCGCTCAGGGCTGCGCGCGAGCGGAACAGGAGGCGGAAGAAAAGAAGTACGTCCCCGGCCAGATCAGTAATCAAGTTAAGCAGAGAATCCAGTGAGCGCTTTGCGTTCGGAAGGAATCGAGACATGGGCTGTCAGGATCGCACACGGCCAGTCCGGCTGATAAGTGTTTTCTGCTAGGCGGAGCTGGCTTCTCGGGTTTTTTAGCGCCGCGAAGCGGAACAAATAAGTGCCAGCATCTCTGTCAGATGGGAGCCGATGGAATTTTTGCGTACCACAGGCCAGCGAACCTGATTTTGAACACAGCGACATGGACGCCATCAGGCATATTGGGTACCCTCTGACAACTCAGGACTTGTTCAGCAGAGAGTGCTTCCCCCCAAAGGGTTCGCTACTTTTCGGGAAGAGTGTTGGAGAGTTCCCTTGTGTCAGCGAGAGGTTGGTTGCCGGCGGCAAGTCCGTTCTGCTGTAGCAGGTAAGCGAGAATGTCGAGAGATTGCTGTGTCGTGAAGGTTGCACCGGCGTATTCCGCCATCGGGCCCTTAACTTCTCCCCATACCGTTAAGAGTTTTGCGCCTCCGAATCTCTGTTGCCAGGTGACACCAGTAAGCGCGGGCCCGCTGATGCCCTCCAGTTTTGCGCCATGGCAGCCGGCGCACGACGCTTCAAAAAGCTTTCTACCGGCCGTTGCCTGTTCGACGGAGTACCAGCCATCCACTTTGGGTGATGATTGTTCGGAAACATGACCGATGTTCGCGTGGCACTGGAGACAATCGTAGCTATCCGCGTTCACCATGCCTTGGTGAATGACCAGTTTCATGTGGCTGCGTGGACCTCCGAAGGATTGCAGAGAGTGGCAGCCCCGGCAGGTGATGTAGTTGTGTTGCGTCAGATAAGTCTGGAAAGTGTTGCGCAGCGCCGGACGACGTTGTTCCCATTCTTCTTTCGTGGCGATAGTTTTCTTCGCTTCGCCCCAGAAATCCTTGGCGCCGCGGTCGGCCTTGAACAAAAGCAGCT
>DATDHE010000038.1:0-5904 GCA_036521695.1 Candidatus Acidiferrum sp.
TTCGTCGTAATAGCGCGCGTGCGCGGCGCATCCGCTTGCCAGCACCGGCGCAATCATTGCAGCACTCAGCAACAGGGTCCCCACGTATCCCTTTATTCGGTACATTTCGCAATCCTCCTCAGGATTCGCAGCTTCTCATCGCTGTCTTTCACTGACGATACAGCGATTCGTGTAATGTCCCCGGAGAATCACAGGGCACTTATCGTCAGCTATTTATAAAACACGGGAAGCGCGACCAAGTTGCGATTTGCACCGAATGTTTTCTGGAATTTCAGCCAACCATGGAACGCAGCTATGCCTGCGCTGCTTTTCTCGCCTGTTCGGCGTCGTAGCTTTCGCCGTAAATCGAAGGCACCTTTGCTCCCATACTTCGCAAGTAGGAGCTCAGTTGCCCGCGATGATGAATAGTGTGGTGCGCTCCGAACATCAAAAACGTTACCGCCGGCCGTTGAAACAGCCCGCGAAAATCCACGATCTTCATCAACGGTTCGCTCGTCAATTTCGACAGCGCGTCAAGTCTCTCGGCATAAGCCCCCTCATACCAGCCTGCGATTTCGGCTGGAGTCTTCAGCTCCGCGGGAAGGAGCGCGCCAGTTTCAAACTTTCCATTGATCACGGTATCAGCAAATCGCACGTCCGCCGCCGCGATGTGCCTCACCAACTCCATCGCGGTTTTGGATATCGGGTCTGGCCGGTAATCCGCCTTATCTGCGGGCACCGCTTCGATGATTTTCTTCGTGACTTGGCTTTCATTTTTCAACGCCGGAAGGTAAAGACCGTGCAGCAAAAACGTCGCATTATCTGCAGTCATCTCTTTCATTGTTTGTTCCTCTCTCGTCCCTGACAGGTTTGGCCCGCTTCGACCTTCCCTTGGAAGCACTATCCCACAACCCGTTTCATGGCGTACCCCAAAGTCCTTCAGGTACCTGCTTCGTACCGTACAGCTAGCCATAACTGTTCGTAGGGTCAGGATATCAGCAGCACACAACGTCGCGGCTCTCTCTATTGTTGAAGGGCACCCGCTCCTCATAATTGTTCACCGACAAGTGGAGGACCGTCGATTTTCCATGCATCTCACTTTTGCCAAAAGAGTCTGCGAATGCCCAGTCTGCGAAAGCTCGTCGGTGCGCAGGTCCATGAGAAAGGGCTTCGTCGAGCGTATCTGGTTCCGATTCGCCTTTGTTTGGCCATATCGCTGTGACGATTGCGATTCGCGCTTCTGGGGTTTCCGCCGTTATTATCAGGCGTCAGACCGCTCGTTTGTCTGACGGTTCTTCCGCTTCGCACAAGAATTCCGCAGCGCTATCGCCTGAAAGTTTTCTTGGGCGCTGTTGCGCTCGGCAAGGGGATTCAAGTCTCATTCATATCGAAGCGTCTGAATCGGGTCCACCTTCGTCGCGCGCCTCGCCGGTATGTAGCAGGCTGCCAGCGCGACTCCGAAAAGCACTGCGGTCACGCTCGCAAATGTCGCCGCGTCGGTCGGGGGCACTGCAAACAGCAGGCTCGCCATCAGCCGTGTAAGGAAGACCGCCAGGAGCAGCCCGAACGCAACTCCTATCGCGATCATCCCCGCGCCTTGTTTCATGACCAGTCCAAGCACATCGCCCGTTTGCGCGCCCAGCACCATGCGCAATCCAAATTCTTTCGTGCGCCGCGCCACCGAGTACGAGACCACTCCATAGATCCCTACCGTTGCGATAGCCAGCGCGACCGCAGAGAAAAGCGTCAGCAACAATGTTAGAAATCTTGGCCGCGCCTGCGCCCGGGAAAGCACATCTTCCATAAGCCGCACATCCGCAAGCGGCAGCGAGGGATCAATATCGTTCATCTGTTGCCGGACTTCTCCCGCCAAGGATCGCGGATCGCCTCCCTGCGCTCGCATGACCACGAACATGTCCGTATTGCCCTCGCCGGCAGGCTGCCGGTAGGGAAGATACAGCTCTGTTCCCGCGGGCCGGTCCAGTCCGGCGTTCTTCACATCGTCCACGATTCCGATCACGGGGCACCATTCTTTGGTTCCGCCTGGACGGATGCGCCGCCCTATGGGGTTTTGGTTCGGCCAAAAAGTAACCGCCATCGCTTTGTTGATTATGACGACCTGTGGCGCATCTTTTCCGTCGCGGTCGTCAAACAGACGGCCATCCATCAGCCGGATCCCCATCGTCGCGAAATAGTCTTTGCTCACCGACTGATAAAAATCCACATTTTGGATCGGCCCATCCTTCGTCATCACGAATCCCTCAATCTCCGTGTCGTTCATATTCGGAGGCCGCATGGGCGCCAATCCCGAAACCAACGCGGCGGACTGCACTCCAGGCAGACTCGTCAGTCGTCCGTCCAATCGCATCCAAAAATCCGTGATTTTTGCGTTGTCGGTATACGTTCCGCTCGGCAGCGACACGCGCATCGTGATTACGTGGTCGGGGCGAAGGCCGGTGTGCACCTCTTGCAGCTTCCAAAAAGCCCGGAGCATCAACCCGCAGCCGATCAGCAGCACCAAAGCCATCGCCAGTTCGCCCGCGACCAGTGCACGGCGGAATAACTGCGCACCGGCTGCGGCCGTCGTGCTACCCGCCGTGTCCTTCAAAGACTCAGAAATTCCGCTCACGATCAGTGGCGCAATCGGCGCCAAGCCAAAGAACACCCCGGTCACCAGGCTCATCACCAGCGTAAATGCGAGCACTCGCCAGTCCATCGCGATTTCATCGGCGCGCGGTATTCCACCGGCGTTTGTGAGCTGAACCAGACGCACTCCTCCAAATGCCAACGCCACGCCCAGCAGGCCTCCGCAGAGCGACAGCAAAATTCCTTCGGTCACAAATTGCCGCGCCAGTCGAGCCAGGCTTGCCCCCAGAGCGCCACGAATCGCAATTTCTCTGCGCCTTGCCTCAGCCCGCGCCAACAACAGATTCGCCACGTTCACACTCGCGATCAGCAGAACAAAAGCCACTGCTCCCAGCAACACGAGCAAAGCTGGCCGCACGCTCGAAACAACTTCTGCCTGCAGCGGAAAACTCACGATCGTGTGATTCTTCGGGTCAAAGCTGTGCGTCTTCGGCGCCCGGTGTTCTCCATAAGACTGCACTAACGCTGCCAGCTCGCTTTGAGACTGCGCTGCGGATATACCGGGTTTTACGCGGCCTAGCAGATAGTAGTTGTGTGAGCCGCGTCCGCCTGGCTTCGCCGGGTCGAGCTGCAACGCTGTCCAGACTTGCGGCGGATCCTGTTCCCCAGGGGGAAATTGAAAACCCTTTGGCATGACGCCGATGATCGTGCACTTCAATCCATCCAGCCGCGTTTCGCGTCCCACAATATTTGGATCACCTGCGAATGTGCTTTGCCAGGTCCCATAGGAAATGTCCGCGACAACCGCGGCTCCCGGCACATCATCTGATTGCGAGATCAAACGCCCGTTAATTGGAGACACACCCAGTGTTTCCAGAAGTCCGCCGCTCAGATAAGCCGCCGTAACTCGCACCGGCTGCGTTTTGCCGGCAAGATTTGCACCGCCGGCAACCCACGCGTCGAGTGTCGCCCAGGAGTGCGTGTCACGCTTCAAATCAATAAATTCCGGCCCGGAAGTCCAAAACCGGTGCAGTCCGCCATTCGGAAACGTTGGAAACTCGGTGTACACACGTACGAGCTGCTCGGGATGCGCGTAGGGCAGCGGCTGAAGCAGGACGGCGTTCACCACAGTAAAAATCCCTGTCGTGGCTCCAATGCCCAGCATCAAGCACAACACTGCCGCGGTCGTAAACCCAAGGTTCTTGCGCATCATCCGAAGCGAAAACTGCACGTCCTGCCGCAACGTTCCCATGGGCGAGCCTCCACTGCATGTAAGTACGTTCGAATAGGACTTATGTTCCGGCCGTTTGCAATCTCTAAACACAACAGACGGCCCAAACGCGCCTTCGTTTCCCCCGCACCAGTTCACCCTGTCCGAAACAAGAAGTGCCAAGTCACATCCACCAATGCATGCACAATCGCCGACGCAAAGATCGACCCCGTCTTCCGCCACGTCCAGCCATAGAAGATCCCCGCAATCGACGCCAGTATCACGTACCGCCAATTCGGAAATCCCAGGTTCGTAATATGCGAAAAACCAAACAGCACCGAGGCCGTCCACCAACCCACCAGATCGCTCCTACATGACCGCGACAGCAAATTTTGCAGCAAACCGCGAAAGAGAAACTCTTCCGGCCAAGCCGTAAAGAAGAAAATCCCCAAGGAAGTGAACAGCAAAGAAGACCAAGCGTGCCATTGCGGCGCGAACGCGATGAAATGCATCGCCGTCCCAAGCGGAATGGCAATGCAGCCAAACACGAGAAAGCTGCCAAGCACGAAAAATCCCCAGCGCCGCCCCCATCCAATCGAGTAGCCAATCCCGTCCGCACGCCGCAACAGAACGAACACAGACAGCGCAACGTTTACTGCTAGCAGTACCGTCAATACATAGGCGAGGCGCCCGCCCGGATACGGCCACAGCCAATGCGAAGGTCCAAACTTCACCGCCACCCAAACGGCCACAAGCGTCAAAAAATCCTGCCAAGTCCCGCCCGGTTTGCGCTCCGCCGACGCCGTCAGCGCCATTGGCACAAACACGAAGCATCCCGCCGCCTCGGCACGCGCCAAGCTGAAAGTATTTGTCCCCAGCCCGTAAATCAGGTATGCAAGGAACGCGGCGGCGCCCAACGCGATGCCTCCGCCGGGCCCGAAGCGCGCTGCAAGCCCATCAGCAACACCGCGCGCCGCGAAAAGCAGCATCACCAGAAAGAAGAACGCAAATGCCATTAGCGTGGCCGCGAATTCCCGGCCGTCATATCCATGCCAGATGGCATAAAAGGTTCCCGTAAGGCACAACCCGGCCCACAGGCCGAGCATTGGAAGCACACCGAGTTGGCGGGTCGCTGGCAAATTGGCTGCTTAAAAGTCACAGAAGAAAGAGGAGATTGTAGCGCAGACACATGGCATCCCAAATCGAAGCCAAAGCCATCCTGAATCCTAAGCGTTCTCTTAAGATGATTTTTCTGTCCGGTGACGGCGAGCGATGAAACGCCTCTCTTACATCGATTGGATGCGCGGCCTGGCCTGCGTCCTAATGTTTCAAACGCACTGCTACGACTCCTGGCTCAGCCCGGAAGCGCGAGACTCGGCCGTCTTCGTCTGGTCCCAACTCCTCGGCACTCTCCCCGCCCCACTCTTCATCTTTCTTTCTGGCATTTCTTTCGCGCTGGTCACCGAACGTCTCCGCGAAAAAGGCGCCAATCCCGGTGAAATCGCGAAAACAACCATCCTCCGCGGCGCCGAGATTTTCACCTTGGGCCTGCTCTTCCGCGTCCAGGAATACGCTCTCGGCTACCGCTGGGTTCCGTGGACCGATCTCCTCCGCGTCGATATCCTCAACATTCTCGGCCTTTCGATGATGCTGATGGGCGTCCTCTGCTGGCTCAGCGCCAATCGCAGCCCGACAAACGCCTCCGCGCTTCCGCAATCCGTCGCAGACCCGCGAATGCGCGGAATCTTCGCAGGCTTGCTGGCCGCGACACTTGTAGCCATGGCGACGCCGCTCCTCTGGACCATCTATCGCCCCCTGTGGCTGCCATGGCCGCTTGAGTCCTACATCAACGGCGTCCACGTGCTCGGCAAGCCTCAGTACTGGCTCTTCCCACTCTTCCCCTGGTCGGCTTTCGCGTTCGTCGGCCTGGCTGTCGGTTTCTTCCTATTCACAAACATCGCCAGGCGCTACGAAGCCCTTATCTTTGCAGCCTTGGGTGGGACAGGCATTCTTGCCTGTCTCCTTTCCATCCAACTTGACACCTCGCCGGTTCAACTCTATCCCCTCTACGATTATTGGCACACCAGTCCGAATTTTTTTCTAATGCGCTGCGGCATCCTCCTGATTAT
>DATDHE010000039.1:0-4353 GCA_036521695.1 Candidatus Acidiferrum sp.
GGAGGCTGCACTCCAAAATCCTTGTTGGTGCTGCGAAAAAAAAGTCTCGCTATAAATCGAAGAAAAAGCGGCTTGATAGTCACTCGTTCTTTGAGCGGCCGAATCAGGAAAAAAGAAGGGATGATTCCCAAACCAGCCGGCGCTCAAGACCGCTAGAAAGGTCAGAGCCAGCGGCAGGAGCGAGGCAAATGCGCCAAACGTGAGCTCTTCGCTTCGTGTCCGGTGAAACTTGTCCAGCGGAATGAACAGCGAAAAAAGCCCTTTGAAAAGAATCCCGGGAACCAGCAGGTAGAAAATTAAGCCGGCCGATGTGATCAGCGCTATCATCCTCAAAGGGCCGCGGGTGTTCTATTTGGGTGTAGCTTCGTGACCGTTGTTAGATGTGATGTGGTATTCGTTGCCGCATTCGTCTCTCAAGACGTACTCGCCTGTCGTCGCTAGCGCCTGTTTGATTTCCGAAGCGTTCTTCAGAATTTTGCTTGCCAGGAGGCCGTCGGGAGTCGCCTCAACGAAGGACTCCGCCAATTTCGAGGGATTTTCGGTCATGCCTGCGCTCCTTCGTCATTCGTCATCATCCTCTTTAGAATCGGCCAATTCCGGCGATTCGTCAAGTTTTACTCAAGATGGAATACACTTGGGCGGAACTTCGGGCTCTGCCCGCTCGCCCATCCCCTCATCACGCGGCAACCTTCAGCGTTCGGTACTCGTCGTACGCCGCCAAATACCGGTTCACATGCTTCCGCAGCAAATAATACGGCTTTGAAAGAGTATCTTCGATGGTCCACCTCCCCGACGACCTGCGCTAATGCACGCGAGACCCCAGCCACACCCGCATCGTCTTCAGATATTCGGGATCGATCCCGCCAAAGGCTGCGCCCGTGGTCAGCCTCATTCCATGGTCATCGTTCGGAAATTCGCGAATCGTGAAATCGTGATGATCATCTTCGGCAAGGACTCGCCGGATCGCTGCAACACTTTCCGCGACCGGGATGAATTGGTCTCGATCCCCGAACAAGAAAAGCGCTGGCACTCGCACCGCTCGCAGCGTCGGAACAGGGTCATAGTTCATTTCTTGTTGAAACCAATGGACGCCGGGATGATCTGGTTTGCTGAGTTCCGCAGGCGTCTGAAGCCGCCCGAACAAATCGTCTTGCTGCGCTTTCACTTGTTTGTACCAACGTTTGGTGCGCGCCTGCTCCAGCTCAGCCTTCGCCTTCTCGTATCCCGTGCTGCCGCCCGTGCCGTTGGAGAGGTAATTCCAAACGTTTCGACGCAAAGCGCTGGCTTCCCGGACATCACTTTCCGACGCGCCCTCCGCGCGCAGCTCATTCGCGTAAAAAACAATCATCTGTTCGCCGGGAGAAACTCCCGGACCGGATACGGCGATGACGAACGACACGTCCCCCGAGCGGGAAGCTGCCAGCGGTCCCAACCATCCTCCCTGGCTGAGTCCCCAAACGCCGATGCGCTTCGGGTCAATCTCCTTCCGCGACTTCGAGTATTCGATAGCGGCCAGCCCGTCGTCGCAAAGCTCCATGAATGGGACCGCGCGAAAGTTTCCGGTGGACTCGCCCACTCCTCGCTTGTCGTAGGCTAGCGCCGCGATGCCTTGGTCTGCGAACCAACGCGCCGTGAACAAATCCCTTTCCTGCGCGCCGGAGCCATGGAAGAGAACAACAGCTGGATGCTGCCCGGAACCTGCTGGAAGCACAAGCGTTCCTGCGAGCGTTATCTTTCCGCTGGCAAAATGCACAGCTTCTTCACTGGCGGCGCGTGTCCCGGAGGACTTCTCAATTGGCTTTGAAGCTCGCTGAGTGCAGGCTGCAAGGGGAAGAACGGAGGCCAGAACGAAGACGGATCGCCATCCGTGCCGGTGTCTTGAAGCCAGAAATTTTATGTGTTTTCGAACAGGTGCCACATATCTGGGAACAAAGGACTTCATACCCAATTGGACTCGCGGCAGCGGCTCTGGTTATCCGTGTTGCGCCCCAATCCGAATATTTAATGCTAGGACGACTCCAAATACTCTCAAGTACCTCGCGCCGATCTACGCCACGTTCTTCACGTGCTTGTACTCGTCGTACGCCACCAGGTACCGGTCCACATCTTTCCGCAGCAAATAATATGGCGTCGATAGCCGTATTTTGGAAGGCGCGCCTCCGCGAATCCGGATTTTCTTTTCATTCCACATCCACGCCTCCAGCTCTCCAATCTGAATCGGCGGCACATTCACCGTGGCAATCGCGCACCGCAGCGCCGGGTCCGGCGAGGTCCACGACTCCGCCCCCCGCTTCACCATCTCCTTCAAAATGTAATCCGCCGACTGGCGGTGCCGCTTCTCAATTCGCTCCATCCCAATCGAATTCGCGAGCTGCACTGCCGCGCGCAAACCGTATAGCGTGGGCACGTTCGAACTCCCGATCTGCTGGAACCGCGCCGCCTTCAGCTTGGGATCGTCCCACCCTCCCGTCACAATCGTGTTCCACAACCGGTCTTGCACTTCTTCTCGCACGTACAAAAATCCCGTCCCTTTCGTCGCTTGTAGCCATTTGTGCGGACTCGACGAGTACATGTCGCAACCCAATTCCTTCACATTCAGCTTCATCATCCCAATCACGTGCGCGCCATCCACCGCGCTCAATATCCCTTTCGAACGCGCCAGCGCGCAAATCTCTTTCACCGGCAGCACCACGCCCGTCACCGTCGTGATGTGACTAAAGAAAATCAATTTCGTGCGCGGCGTAATCGCATCATTGAAAAGATTCAACACCGCCGCCGCGTTCGGCACCGGCTTGGGCAGCGTCACTTTTTTCACCACGATGCCGTGCCGCTTCGCACGCAGTAAAAATCCTTGCTCGCCGCCCGGATGCTCCTGATCCGTCATCAACACTTCATCGCCCGCTTTAAAATCCAGTCCATTGCAGATATAACTGTTCGCCTCCGTCGAATTGCGTACCAGCGAAAGTTCATCGCGCGTGCCTCCCACAAATTCCGCAAGCGGATCGCGGAACTCGTTCCAAATGCCGTAACCCCAGATCGGATAATCTTCGGGATCCCTCTGGTCCATCTTCTCCGTGGTGTTGTATCCCTCGAAAATCGCACGCAGCACCGGAGCCGGCGACGATCCCACCGTCCCGTTGTTCAAATACACTTCGTCCGCCGGAATCAGAAATTGCCTCCGTATCTCCGTCCAGTACGCTTCTTCGTTCGAATCAAACAACGCCTTATCGGGCAACTGCGCGGGAGCCTGCTCCAATAATTTGGGCCACGAAGGCGTTAGGTTGAGCGCTCCTGCCACCCCGACAGCTCCGCCAAGCGAAGAAAGAAATCCACGGCGATCCAGCATCATTCCCTCCAGGTTCAGTCTGCGCGGATTCTACTCGCCGCCCCGCAGGCGGACAAGACATCTTCTCGGAACCTTCTCTTGCAAATCTTCGAACCAGAGCTTGCGGCTCTTCGCCAAGCGGATTAAGGTATCCGCGCACACAAACACAGCCCTCATGAGGAAGCAAACATGACTTCGTTTCGACCACGGCTAGCGATCGCCGCGTCTTCCTTGCTTATTCTTTACGCCGCGCACCGATCCTTCGCGCAAGAAACTCCTGCGCAAGAAACCAGCGGCACCAAGCAATCCGCCGAAGCCCGTCTCGCTGCATCCGCGAAACCCAAAGCCTCTGGCCCTGCTGAAGACCTCCTCAACACGCTTTCTGCCACGCACCGCTTCGAACAAACCGCCATCTCCCCTGACGGCAAAAAAGTCGCCTGGGTCGAGGACATCATCACAAAACGAGGCATCTCCACCGGCGACACAGTAATTTACGTTGCAGACATTGGAAGCAAAAATCCGCCCAAGCGCATCAGCGCCGCCGTCGCAGACGCCCTCCACGCAGAAGGCAGCGTCGCCTGGTCGCCGGACAGCAAAAAACTCGCATTCCTTTCCGACGCCGCAAAAGCCGGCCAGCTTCAACTTTATGTGATGGACGCCGCTGGCCCCCCCGGTTCTGCGCGAAAACTTACTCAAGTGAAAGGCTTCCTCTCCACACCGGGCTGGTCGCCCAGCGGCAAAACCATCGCCCTCCTTTTCACCGAAAACGCCACGCGCGCGGCCGGCCCGCTCGTCGCCGAAACCCCGGAAACCGGCGAGATCAAAGACTCGTTCTTCGAGCAGCGCCTCGCCCTAATCGACGTCGCCACCGCCAAGCTCGAGCAGATCTCTCCCGCCGACACCTACATCTACGAATACGATTGGTCCCCCGACGGCCTGCGCTTCGCCGTCACCGCCGCCCTCGGCAATGGCGACAACAATTGGTACATCGCCGAGCTATACACTCTTGACGCCGCCACTGGCCTCAT
>DATDHE010000040.1:0-2024 GCA_036521695.1 Candidatus Acidiferrum sp.
AGTATTGTCCCCCATATTTCCGTAGTAGAAATCGTGGAATTTCTTCGAGCGCAGAGGATTGCCCATTCCCTCGATTTCCACCACAGCGAACCCCAGCTCCGCAAGAGACTGCGCATCGGCGCGCGATGCGGAAAAACCCCAAAAGCCCACACTGCCGCCCTGGGGTCCCGGGTAGATACGATTCACAATCGGATATTTTCTTGCGGCATCGATGTTTGTAGGCTTGTACATCAATCCGTAAAGGTCGGTAACGCCGTCGCGTGCTTTCACCGTGATGGGGACCGGTGGCTGCCAGCCCGCGGCGACCAGCCGGGAAATGTCCGTCTTGGCGACCGTCGAAATCAGCTTGCCGGCCTTGTCGCGTACCACCGCAACAGCCGGAACATCCGGTTTAGAGTAGCTATCGAAAAAATAACCGCCCGAAGGCGAAAAGCTCACTTCGTGGTTGCCATCTTCGGGCGTCAGCAAAGCGAGATTCCTCCCGTCGAATCCGATGCGATAGAGGTGAGCGAAGTAAGGATTGCCTTTCTCGCTTCCCAGACCGAGAAAATACAGCACGCGGTTTTTCTCATCCACGTGCAGTAACTGCGTGACGACCCATTCACCGGAAGTGATCTGATTCTTCAAATGGCCGGTCGCGAGATCGTAGAGATACAAATGCCCCCAATTGTCACGCTCGGAAAACCAAATCACTTCGTTCGACGCCGGCAGGTAGCGCCAATTCACGCGGCCCCACCCGGATTCGTATTGCGTGGCCGCGGTTTCTTCAAGCACATCCTGAACCGCGCCGGAGGTCGCGTCCGCCACGCGCAGCTGCTCGCGCTTGTGGTCGCGGGAGGTCGAAACGAAGGCCAGATGCGCGGCGTCGGAACTCCACTCGACGTCGTCCCAGGCGCTGTCGCGGCATTCCACATCGTCGCACAGCGTCGTGCGGTGCTGATCGGGAGCAAGCTGCAAACGAATCACTTTGTGCGCGTCCAGATCAATGACCACGCGCTGAATGGTGGTCACCACGTCATCGCCGGGAAGCGGATACTTCCACGCCTGAAGCACCGGATGGCCGACTCTCGTTTCCACCAGATACATCTCGCCGACGCCGCGCTGGTCCTGCTGAAAAGTCGCGATTTTCTTCGAGTCTGGCGACCACAACAGAATCGGCCGGTCGCTGTGAATCCATCCGGCATTGTCGGTCGCGTAGCCAAAGTCCTTCGCGCCGTCCATCGTAAGCTGTATCTCTTTATTCGTTGCGACATCGCGCAGCCAAAGGTTGTAATCGCGAATAAACGCCGCGCTCTTGCCGTCAGGAGAAAGTTTTTCTGCAGGCCGCTCGGCTGCGCCTTTGGCCGGCTGGGGTTCCGCAGTGCATTTGCTCGCTTGCACATCGCAAGCCCAACGCTGGGCCTTTAAGTGAAACGAAATGGATTTGCCGTCTCGAGAAAACTCGAAACTCGTGAACGGAAGATGCGTCGCGTCGTACGTAGCTCCGGCCGCTGCGGACAGCGCCGCAGCGAGTTTTGCGTGGTCAAACGCAGCAGCCCGCGAGCCGTGCGCCGCGTCAAAAACTACAAACTCGCTTCCCTCCGGCCCCGTGTCACGGAACAAATAACGATCCGCAGGCAGCCACTTGCCGCGAGCTTCGTGAAATACCAGCGGGCGCGTGTTGTAAGCCATGAATTTTTCAGCCCGCTTGTAATCGTCGGCGGTGAAAACGCGCGGCCCCGCGGAATTGCCTTGTTGCGCCGAACATGGAATCGCTATGCAAACGGCAATGGCCGCCAGGCGAAAAAATCTGTGTGCAATAGTGCGTACACCGAAGCGAAGTCGCATTTAGATCCTCATTGGTATTCGCCGGCGCCCGAGCGTCCAGCGCTGGGAAGCAACGCGGGACTGTTCGGTCTCCGCCGCTCTGCCCGGATGTTTCAACAGCTTGGACGCGGTAGCATCGCGCTTGCAAGGTATCGAAGTCAAGCAACACGCTGGGTGCTAGCGTGCCAGGCGCGGTGGAATTAAAGAAATATTTCTTA
>DATDHE010000041.1:0-13626 GCA_036521695.1 Candidatus Acidiferrum sp.
GGTTGATAGCGAGCGACGGCTTCAGAAAAAAGCCCCCAGTCGGAGGGGTGTACTGAGTGACCTCCGCGATGGTCGTTTGCGAGTTCGTCAAGTTGAAGAAATCGACGATCGGTGTGAGGTGCCAGCGTTCATTGACGACGAACTCGCGGGAGAAGCGCAGGTTAAGCTGGTTGACGCTGGGGAGGCGCTGGATGCCCGCCGGTTGCAAGATGACGTTCTCTGCGATGTTGACACCTTGTCCGTCCGGCACGTTGAAGGTTTCGGTCGGCTGGATCGGGAAGCCGGTGTAATGCTGGAAGTTGACGCTGGTACCGAATTTCCAGGGCAGCTCGTAGGTGCTATCCAATTTGAATACATATGTGGAGTCGAGATTCAGGTAGTTGTTCTGCCGGTTGATATTGTTGTTGGGATCGTTGAAGTTGTCGGCGGTAGCTTCGTCAGAGAAGCCGCGGCCGAAAGTGCCCTTCTGGCGCTGGATCGTGAAGCCACCGAGGACTTGCCACTTATTGGACAAGCGCTTGACAGCGGTGAACTCGACAGCGTTGTACGAGTTATTGTCGAGCTGCGAAATATTCGTCACGAGGTTGTTGAACGCTCCAAATTTATTCGGGTCCGTGGGCTGAAAACTAAAGAGAGTCATCGGCCGGTTGGTGATGGGGTTGATGATCGGGCTGCCGCTCAGCGCGGTGATCGGGACGTAGTCGGATTGCTGAACTGCGGCGTTTTCAGTCCCGAAGAGGTTTTTCTTGGTCCGGTAGTAGTACGTTGCCCCGACACGGAGGTCCCGCCACAACTGCTTTTCGTATCCCACGCTGACTTCCTCAGAATATGGGCGGCTCATGTTGCGGTTGATCTGCGCCCCGCCCGAGGATGCTACGGGAGTCGCTCCGGCAGGAAGCCATTCGCTGAGTTGCGGAATGCCGTCGTCGTTTGCATCACAGTGGGTGCAACCTGGAGAGAAAGGTCCCCATGGGAAGGTCAACGCAATCAAGCCGTTAGGATTGGAGGTTTCGGCAAGACCGGTGCCCTGCATGATGTAGTAGATGCCGTAACCGAAGCGGATGACGGAATCACCCTTGCCGGTTGGATCCCAGGCCACGCCAATGCGCGGAGAAACAGTGTTCCAGTCCACCAGGTTGCCCGATGCAGGGAAGATGTGATCGCTCTGGAAGAGTTGAGGAAACATAAGATTCGTGTTCGTTGTTTGTTGGGGATAGTAGGTGGTGAAGCGATCGTAGCGCATCCCGAGATTCAGCGTGAGGCGGCGTTTAATGGTCCAAGTGTCCTGGAGGTAGAAGCTGGTATCGCGAAAATAGTTCTTCTGCGTCGTGGGAGTGTTATAGGCCACAACCTGGAATGGCTGCGAGAAGACTGGCTGGGTCGAAGGGTTGCTGTTGTAGATTGCGTTGATTCCTTGATTCACATTGTAGATGTAGGAGTTGTAGTTGTCGCCCCATTCGAAGCCAAATTGGAAATTGTGGCTGCCATGCCAATTTCCCTTATACCACGAGCCGCTAGCGGACCATTTGAGCACCCATGCCGGGTTTTGAAATTCGTAGGGTGCTGCGCCACTCTCGGTGGAGTACCCAATGTCTTGCTTGTTGAGACCCGTCGAGTTGGTCTGATAGCTAAGGGGAAAGATGATTTTGTTCCAGCCGACCCGAAAATCGAGCAAGAAGTTATTTGTGATCTGGCTGGTCCACAGACCTTGCAAGATATAGGCTGGTTCGATCTGTTTCCAACTGGCGTCCTGAGTAACAAACTGATACGCCGTGTCTCGGCGGAAGAAGCGATTCTGTTCGTTGTAGAGCCAGATGAAGCTGAATTTGTTCTTTGCATTGATCTGCCAGTCGCTGCGCAGGTCGGTGTTGGTCTGGTGATTGACGTCTACAACGGGATTGCCGGCTTGGTCGGTCACCGCGAGAATGCGCTGCCGCAGATCGTAACGGCGATAAGAGCCGAATAGCCACCATTTGTCTTTCTTGATGGGGCCGCCGAGACTGGCGGACGTGTCCCGGGTCATATCGAAAGGCGAGCCCGTCGGCACCGGAGTGCCCTGGAAGACGGGTTGCTTTACGTCGGCCTGAGTGCCTGCCGTCAAGTAGTAGGCGGCAGCTTGGCCATGCAACTCGTTCGAGCCAGACTTGGTGACCATGTTCATGTAGATGCCGCCGATGGGCACCGAAGCCGGCGCGTTGTCCGCAACAACTTGAAACTCATCGAAGGAGTCATGATTGGTATAAAACTGCGTGTAGCCGCCACTCGAGCCTGGCCAATTTAGATCCAGACCGTTGTAGCTGTAGATCTGCTCTGCCTGAGTACTTCCGTGTATTTGCATAGCAGACTGCTGATAGCTATTGTCGCCTGCCACGTCGAAGGTGCTGGAGGTGACCCCAGGCATCTGGGCAACAGTGGACCAGGGATCGCGGCCGCTCGGAATATCCTGTAGCAGCGTTTGGTCGAAGGTCGTCGAGGTCTGAACGTTTTGCAGGTCTACCACCGGCTCGCCTTCCACTTGGACTGTCTGGGTGACTTCCCCTACTTGTAGCTTGGAGTTCACGGTGGCGGTGAAGCCGGCTGTAAGGACGATCCCGGTTTCGTTCACGGTACGGAAACCGGTCGCGGTGACAGTGAGGTCATAGGTGCCGGGCGGCAGCAAGTCAAAAAGATAGTCTCCTTCGGACCCTGTAGCCATGGTGCGCGGAGACATCAGGGAAGTACCCTTGACAGTCACCTTGGCGTTTGGCACTGCCGAGCCGGAAGAGTCGGTTATAACTCCTGTGATTTTTCCAGTGATGGCAACTTGTGCGGAGATCGTCGCAGGCAAAAAGCAAACTAAAACCAATATAAATAAGATGCGGTTTTTCATTGCGCCTCCCTCATTTATGGATCGAGCAGATTGCCTTGGATCGGTAGATCGGGTATCGACCGGGTTCCTGTCCAAAACGGCACCTGCGTCCGATCACGAGACGCTATCTGTGCTGGTTGGGATGGATTATGTACAGAATCCCCGTCGCGTCAAATGAAGAATACAAATTCCCCTCATCCAAAGGATTACGCCCCGTTATCCCTCTTAGACGGCGCTGGCGCCGATTTATTCTAGCTGGATGAAAAAAAACTGTCCGGGCTTCGCAAACGGGCTTTCGGGGGCGTGGGCCTGGGTCGGCCCCAGCAAAGGCAATCTGAAGGGCCTCTGCGCACACGAAGGCGCCGGTGGACGCTTTCGGTGTCGGTGCGACCTCCGAACTTACTTTGCTGCGCCACTTTGCAGCTCCGTTAGCGCCGCAAGCACTTCCTCGCTGTGCTGCTGTGGTTTGACGTCGAGATAGACTTTGCGAACGACGCCGTCTGGATCGATTAGGAACGTGTGGCGAGCGGAGACCTTAACGACGCCAAAATTCATCACCGAGTCATACTGCGTGGAAACTTCGGTCTTGGTGTCGGCGAGCAGTTTGAAACTGAGCCCTTCCTTAGTGCAGAACTTCTGGTGAGAATCCTCATCCTGCACGCTGACACCGACGATTACCGCGTGCTTCTGCTCATATTGAGCCAAGTCGCGCTGGAAGTTGTGGGCTTCCACCGTGCAACCGCTCGTAAAATCCTTAGGGTAAAAATAGAGCACCACCCACTTGCCTTTGAAATCATGCAGGCTAACCGGCTTAGACTCTTGCGAATTCAGCGTAAAGTCCGGCGCGGGCGTCCCAACGGCAGGCGCTTTGCCGTCCGCGCGCAATCCGCGGATCCCCAGGCCTGATACCACCAGCAACAGCGCTCCAACCGCAATTTTCGCCATTTTCACGTTCATGATTTACCCCCCGGCTTTATACCTGTTCTACTTCGGATTTATACCAAAAAGGGCTTTAGCTTCCTGGGAATTACGATACTCAAATGGGCTGGACAGCCTCCATCATACCGCTCTCCGAGAGCACATGCTAATTCGGATGAGTGAATCGTCCAAAGCCGAGGCGCAGTTGCAGAGTATTTATCCCAGGATTCAGGTTGGCCAGAGAGGCGTTAGAGATGTGCATGAAGCGAAGCTCAGCGTTAAAATTGTACTTGTTTCGCAGAAAGTGCAGACCCAGAGCGCCGCTCGACGTGAAATTGACTCGCGAAGTGCCCGGAGGCACATTGTCATTCGTGAAGAGTGTGCCGCCGCCCAGTTCGAAGTAGGGAACGACCTTGCGCGGCTTTGTAAAATTCCATTTGAGCGCGAAGGGGTTTAGACCGAAGCCGTAAGCGGTGCTCCCGCGCTGGACCACCATGAACACGGGCACAACATCCACGGCGTATTCGAATTGACCCCGCAAAAACCCCGGTCCCACCGGCGGGGTCAAAATCCAGCCGTAACGTAATCCGACATTCCATACGCCGCTGCTCGCGGTGCTTCCATTCAGTCCGTGCCCGCCGCCGGTCCATATTTGTAAATCATGCCCGCCATCCTGCGGGCCGGCCTGGGCTCTCAATGCAGGCGCGCAGAGAAAGGCTGCAAACAGCAAACTTGCGAACAGTCGTGTCACCGCGAGATCTCCCTCCAGCCTTGGATTCGCTTCCTCAAGACCTGGGTGTACGGAAGATACAGAAAAACGGTCACGAACGCGACCGACTTTTGCGTCACTTCAGATAAGTTCGCACGATTTGAATGACGTCGTCAGCGGCCTCTTCCGAAGATTTTGAATTTCGCGGCATGTGGTTTCGGATGTGGTCTTCCATCAGCTCGCCCATAAGGCTGTTGATGGCGCCGCGAGCGGCAGCCAGGCGCTGCAGCGCATCTGCACAGGGCTCATCTTCGTTGAGGGCGCGAAGCACGCTTTCGAGCTGGCCGATGATTTTCTTAGTGCGGGCGACGAGATCGAGTTTCTCCCGAGAGGTGTGTGACATTTGGCTTGTATACCCTATGGGGGTATGGTATCAAGGTTCTGGCCCGAACTACAATGGCTCCCTGCACAGTAGTGCAAAGCCTCATGGCACTTCAACTGATTCGTTTGGGTTTCATCGCGCGCCCCGCGTTTATCGGCCTGTAATGGACGGCCATTTATTCTGCCGTGTTTGTTGCTTGAACCGAGTCTCCACCGGCGGAAGCCGGGGCCAAGGAACAGAGATGCGACGATTCGCCCCACGATTGGCCTTTCCTGCATTCGTTTGGCTGATGGCTTTTGCCTTCGGTGTGCCGGCAGCGGGCGCACAAGACAGTGTCCCGGCTCAGCAGAATCCACCAGGTGAGGCCGCGCCCTCACCAACATCCGATCCTTTTCCAATCATGTTTCCACACCAAGACTGGAGCCGGCTCTGGCTTTCCGGGCAAGCCAACATCATCTCGCAGTGGCATCCGGCGTTCCCTTCGTCGTACCAAGGGCCGCACAGCCTTAGTCCAGAAGCACAAGATGCCACCTCGCATGTCTTCACACTTTTCACCGGACTGCGCGTTAGTGGCAGCACCGAACTGCTTTGTGACGTTCAAGAAACGGGCGGCCAAGGGATTGGCGAAGCTCTGGGGCTTGCTGGGTTCACGAACCTCGATGTCGTGCGCAATCCCTCGCTCAGCCATGCCCCCTACATTGCGCGGCTGATGATCCATCAGATCATTCCGCTGGGACACGCGAGACAGCCCGCGGACCAGACTCCCTATTCTCTTTTTCGCGAACTGCCCGGGCGCCGCATCGAGGTGCGCTTTGGCAAATTCAGCATGGCCGATTTTTTTGACGTCAATTCGTATGGGAGCGATTCCAATTTTCAGTTTATGAATTGGACCGTCGACAATGCTGGAACTTATGACTATGCGGCGGACACTCGTGGATACACCTACGCCGCGATGTTTGAATATCTCGACCATTGGGGAGCGGTGCGGTTTGCGGAAGCGTTGATGCCTAAAGTGGCCAACGGAATTAATCTGGACGCAGACATGGCACGCGCCCGAGCGGAAAACATCGAATTCGAATTTCACAGGAAGACCATACGAGGTCAAACGGGCGTGCTTCGTCTGCTCTCGTACGTGAATCACGCGAACATGGGTGTCTACCGGCAGGCGATCGACAATTTTCTCGCAGGCCTAACTCCTGAGCCGGAAATCACCGGCCACCCGCTTCAGACCACGGTTAAGTACGGCTTTAGCGGCAATTTCGAGCAGCCTCTAAACGACTGGTTGGGCATTTTCGGACGCTGGGGATGGAACGAAGGTCAGCACGAGTCTTACGCGTATACCGAGGTGGATCAAACGGATCAGATAGGCGCGGCTTTCAAAGGTACGCCGTGGCATCGCAAGTGGGACCGCGCAGGAGTTGTTTTCGTGTCCAACGGAATTTCGCACGATCATGCGGAATATCTGGCGCTGGGCGGAGAGGGTTTCTTGCTAGGTGACGGGCGCCTGAGTTACGGCCGGGAAAACATCGTCGAAGCTTATTACACCCTTCACGCCTGGCGCGGGATCTACCCTTCCTTCGGGCTGCAGCATATCAACAACCCCGGCTACAACCGCGACCGCGGGCCTGTGCTGGTGCCGACCCTGCGGCTGCATGTCGAGTTCTAATCGCCAACAAAACTAGTCAGGTGCACTCCGAGATAGGAATTGCGCCAGACGTGAGCAGAGAGATCTCCTGTCTACCCTGTGACCTGATTCTTTCTTGAAGCACGCTTGGCGCGCGTCTCGTCCTTGAGTTGCACTATTTAGTGTGCTATCTCTCCCTCAGAGTATTTCCCTACGGTCGACCCAGATTATCGACGGAGTCCAAACCCATGAGTATCGTCATTGCGAAGGTGAAGCAATGCGCGTCATTTTTTCTTCTTGCCATTCTTGCCCTTCCGCTACTTACAGCGGCCGATGACCTGCAAAAATCTCAAAAAAAGGGGTTGGAAGCCGCCGCGAAAGCTTTGAACGAAGAGGCTAAATCGCTCGAAAAATCAGGCAAGTTGGTGGAGGCTCGTCTCAAGTATGCCGAGTCTCTCGGCTACATTGAGCTGAACGACGTGTCTCAGGCCATCTCGCGGTTGGACGACACGCTGAAAACTAGCGCTAGAGCGGCGGTTGCTGCTGCACAGAAATTGTACGAGGCAGGAAAATATAAGGAAGCGGCGCAAGCTCTCGAAGAGGCCTGGAAACTGCAAGCATTCCGGCCCGTTTTGGC
Organism: Candidatus Acidiferrum sp.; assembly: GCA_036521695.1. Taxonomy (GTDB): domain Bacteria; phylum Acidobacteriota; class Terriglobia; order Acidiferrales; family UBA7541; genus Acidiferrum. Next base: position 7,119 of record DATDHE010000041.1, read on the forward strand.
TTATAACTTGGCGCTTTCGTACAACCAGCTTGGCGAACGCCAGAAGGCTGTGGATTATCTGGATCAGGCCATCGCCGGAGCCGGGGCGCCGAAATTTCGCGCGAGACTTAGCCAAACGCGCACAACTTTCATCACCGCGGAAACGGTCGCGCAGCAGAGCGACTCCGCGAAGAAACAGATCGAGCTGTTTGACCACCTTGCGGAAACTCTTGGAAACGGTTCTTCCGCCGAAGATGAACTGGGAGATGAGGAAGTCTTGATTGAAGGCGACACTCCCGATGTCACAGCGTCCGAGCGCGGCGGGACGACGAAATTTACAGCCACCGATGCAGGGCGCAAAGGAAAGTCGAGCCGTTTCTCAAGTGCATGCACCGCTCTGCAAGTCTTAAAAGAAGCTCTTGCCAACAGCCCAGCAGCCGTTTTCGATCTCGCGAGTTGCGCCGAGGATAACAATCGTCCCGACGAAGCGATGCGCTTTCTGCGGCGCTACCTGGAGCTGTCTCCGAATGCGCTCGACGCCGCCAGGGTCAAACAGCGCATCGTAGAACTCGATGCGCTCAAGGCTTTGCCCACCCAATCGGGAGTCCAGGTTCGTGCGCTATACGCCACTGCGGAACGTTCCATCGAGGAATCCCAATACGATGGCGCTCTCATCGCCTACACGAAAGCTGCGGATTTGCCGCCAGATTTTCCTCTCACACATTGGAAGCTGGGTTTGCTTCAGGAGGCCATGGGCAATATCGCGGAGGCTCGTAAGCAGTTCACTCGCTGCCGCGAGTTGGAGACCGACCCGGAAGCGCAAGCGCGCCGATTTTCATCTTGGAATCCTGGATGCCAAACGAGAGAAGTATGACGACGAAGTTTCGGAGGCCGAGGACATCATCGCGAATCTGTGGAATCGTTCGATGAACCTTACTTTTAATGGGCTCGAAAATCGCTCCGCTTTGCGCGCCCACCGCGGCAAGTACAAAAAAGGGAACGCTTCCAAGATATTGGGCGGATTTACGGTCCCGCTTCCTTACGCGCAGCAACAAATCGCCGAAGCTGCGCAGCATCTACAAACGGCCCTTGCTCTTTTTCCACTCAGGGCGGAGGCCAATGAGTTGATGGCGCTCGTCTATTTGCAGGCGCTCGACGGGCGCGCCGCGATTCGCGCGTATGACGCCGTCTCGAGTCAGCACCTGCCCGTTTCCTTTTACGCCGAGGTGCGAGGTCACAATCTCGATCGCCCGGTTAAGTGCGAGCTTAGCCGCGATCACATCCGCTTCATTTTTCTCGCCTCGTATGAAAAAAATGGCGCGGCCAAGCCCCCCTCCCGCAAGGCGGGCCAGGACGGTTTGGGAGACCTCGTCATCGAAGCCCAGGCTTCACGCGCACTCGATTTCGAAGATTTCGCATTCAGACTTTCCGACATCAGAAAAGTGGAAACGAAAGATGGTCTAATTCTTTTCAAATTGGAACACGACACCTACGCGGTCTCTCCTCTCGCCATCGCGTTTACTGCGCCCAAAGAAGCGGGCCCGTTCGCGCGAAGATTCTCAAACGATTACGCGCGCCTGTTTGTGCGCTACCCCGGATTGGAAGACACCAAGCTCGGCGCTGAAGGTCTCACGGGGGGCGAAAAGTTCAGGCTCGGGATGAACATCGCGAACGCCGGCATGAGCATGGGCATGGGCGGAATTGGCGCAATCTCTGCCATTCAAGACGTCATGACGGTCGTGCAAACCGTTCGCATGCTGCAGCGAACGATGTCCTCCTTAAAGATCAGTTATGCGTCTTGGGAAATGAGCGTCGAAGAAGGGCAGGACGTCTTCCTCGGAAATCCTTTTAAACCAATTCCAACCGAGCCGGTCCGTCTCGCGTATGTGCACGAGTTGAAATAACAGAGTTACGGGGAATTGAGGGAAGAGAAGTTCCTCGGCAATTAAAGAGAGCGTGTGCGCATGAAACTTTCGCGTTCTCTACGCACATCGTCGCCGCGCAGTTCCCGCAAAGCACAGGTCACAAACTCTCCAGTCACTTTTTTGCGCCAGCTCATATCGAAGTCCGTATTGTCGAGCGGCTTAGCGATGCGAGCCGCAAGAACTGCGGCTTCCGCAATCGACTCCGCGTTCAAGGCGCGGCCTACGAGGAATGTTGCAGCGTCCACTGCGACTAGTGGCCGCGATGCAGCAGAACCAATCACAATGCGGGCGTCTTCAATAACACCACTTTCGGAAATGCGCGCGGCGGCGGCAACGGACAATACTGGAAAGTCAAACGAGCCTCGCCGACGCAATTTCCAGTAAGTGTTCTTCCATCCGTGGCGCGAATCCACCAAGACTTCCGCCAGAATTTCATTCGGTTTCCGCTTGATGTAGTCCAAACCATCATTGTTGTAAAGATCCGCGAGTAAAACTTCACGTTCTCCGGTCCGCGAAACCAGGCGGACTCGCGCGCCAAGAGCGATCAACGCCGGTGCCGCGTCCGTCGAGGAAACGGCCATACACTTTGGGCTTCCTGGCGCAACCCAGCATGTGTCGCCGTCTTTTTTCAGGCAAAAGTCGATCGCCTTGCGCCACTCATAATTCTGATCGTAATAGTTGCACCGCGTATCGAGGCAAAGATTTCCTCCGAGCGTGGCCATGTTTCGAATCTGCGGCGTGGCTACTAGAGAAGCAGCCTGCGCCAGCGCGGTCAGACCGTTTCGAAAGCGCATGTCCGCCGCAATATCGGCAAGCGTGACGCAAGCGCCTAGTCGCGACCCAGAGTGTTCCATGCGAATGTGATTTAACTCTTCGATGTAACGCAGGCTCATCAGCGTCTTCGGGACTTGTTGCCTTCGCTTCATGTTCGGCAGCAGATCCGTGCCGCCTGCAAGCGGCATAGCTTGCGTGCCCTCGCCGTCCAGTATGCGTGTGGCTTCCTCTAACGTCCGCGGCGCTCGAAAGTCGAAAAGTGGGAGGCGCATCATGAGCTGAGCACCCTTTCTTTTTCAGGCTTGGGCTTCGACGGCCGCGGCCCATCGTTCACCGCATGCCCGTCTCCTCCCTCCCAAGGCGGAGGAACGCGCAGCGCTTCCGGCCAGTCCACATGCGGAAAATGGCTCGGTCCAAATCGCGGCTCGCGCCCCGCCTTCTTTTCCGCAAGCGCTTTCATGATTTTTTCCGGCGTGATCGGCACCTCATCAATCCTCACGCCCACCGCATCGTAAACCGCATTCGCAACCGCCGGCATAATCGGCAAGAGCGGCCCCTGGCCGACTTCCTTCGCCCCAAACGGCCCGCGCGGATCAGCCTCCTCGATCAACTCCGTAATTACCTCTGGCATGTCCAGCGACGTTGGGCTTTTGTACTCCAGCATGGACGGAAATTTGTGCACCAGCGCGTGCGAGAGTCTTTTCGGAAGCCGCCGGAATTCCTGTTCCTCCATTAGCGCTTCCCCCAGCCCCATGTAAACGCTGCCTTCCACCTGTCCACGCACCAGCGTTGGATTCAATGCGCATCCGATGTCATGCGCGATCCAAATCTTCGGTACAGTAATCCATCCAGTCGTTGGGCTGACGATCACCTCGACGACCGCGGCGGTGTACGAATACGTGGGGGAGGGGCCGACGCCGCCACCCTTATAAAGCGCAGGTGATTTCGGTGGAGTGTACGAACCCATCGTGCCCAGCGTGCCAAACCGTGCCTCCGCCAAACACACTGCCTCCCCAAACGTGACGCCTTTTTCCGGCGCAGCCGAATCGAAAACGCGTTTGTCCGCGAACCGTAATCGCTCCTTCGGAATTGCAAGCTTTTCCGCGGCCGCTTCCGCGATGATCGCTCTCCCGCGCTCCGCCGCTTGCAAAGCCGCGTTGCCCGCCATAATCGTCACTCTGCTCGAATACGATCCCAAATCCACGGGCCCCAAATCCGTGTCGCCCGTGTACAAACGAATGTCGAATGTGTCTAGTCCCAAAACTTCAGCCACAATTCCCGCGAGCACATCGTCCGAACCTTGGCCAATCTCCGTAGCGCCGCAAAAAACCGCCACGCCGCCGCCGCGATCGAACTTAATGTGCACTCCCGAGTGCGGCATCTTGTTCCAATAAATGGGCAATCCCGCTCCCGTCAGATACGCGGAGCAAGCCAGCCCCACCCCGCGGCCCTCCGGCAGCTTGCGGAACTTTTCCTTCCAATCCGAATTCTTCACGACGCGGCGGATGCATTCCGAAAGATTGACCACGCTCAACCGGAAGAAATTCGCCGTCACCGCATTCGAAGATTCCGCAATCCGCAACCGCAAAGCCGCAGGATCGATACTCAACTTCTCTGCAATCTTGTCCAGTTGCACTTCTTGCCCGAAGCGCGGTTGCACTGTTCCATGGCCGCGTTTCGGCCCGCACGGCGGTTTATTCGTAAATGTTCGGCATCCTTGAAATTTGTATCGTGGGATGCGATACGTCGTCGTCTGCAGCGCGCCTGTATAGAACGTGCTCGCAACGCCGTACGAACCATACGCGCCGCCGTCGATCAGCGTTTGCAAATGCATGCCGGTGATGGTGCCATCCTTCTTCACCCCGGTTTTGAATTTCATCAGCACCGGATGCCTGCCGCGATGGCAATAAAAAACCTCCTCGCGGGTCAAACAAATCTTCACGGGCCGGTCCAGCAACAGCGCCGCCTTTGCCACCACAATTTCGTGATTAAACGGATCGCTCTTCCCGCCAAATCCTCCGCCGTTCGGCGTGGCGATTACGCGAATATGCCCCGGCAGCATTTGCAAGACTTTCGCAAGCGCGCGATGCAGGTAATGCGGTGTCTGCGTGCTGCTCCAAATCGTCAGCTTCCCCTCGGGATCTTTTATCGCGACGGAAGCGTGCTGCTCGATCGAAAGATGTGTGTTGCCTTGATAGAAAAAAGTATCCTCGAACACTTCATCCGCTTCTGCAAACCCTTGCTCCACATCCCCAAATTCCAGTGACACGCGCTTATGAATGTTTCCTTCTTCGCCGTAGCCATGAATCCGTGGCGCAGGAGTCGCCAGCGCCTCTTCCGGGTCGGAGATCGTCGTCAGCATTTCGTACTCAACATCAATCAAGTCCAGCGCTTCGAACGCTGTCAACTCCTCACGCGCGATAACCGCAGCCAACGGGTCGCCGACGTGCCGCACGTGAGCGACCGAAAGCGCCTGCTCGTCCTGGCTGACCGGCAAAATCCCATATTCGATAGGGAGATCTTTTCCGCTGAGGACTAAATAAACTCCGGGATGAGCCGCAGCTCGCGATGTATCAATTTTCCGAATACGCGCATGGGGATGCGGCGATCGCAGTAGCTTGCAATATGCCATTCGCGGCAAAACAATATCGTCTGCAAAGCGCGTCTGCCCCGTAACTTTCGCACGAGCGTCCACTCTGCGTCGCGGAACGCCGATGACGCGCATCTTTTTCTCATCAGTCATTTCTTTCGCCCGCGATCTTGACGATGGCCGCTTCTACGGCTTCAAAAATCTGTTGATACCCCGTGCAACGGCACAAGTTTCCGGATAGCGCTTCGCGAATCTGGTTCCGCGAAGGATTGTGGTTCTGATCGAGCAGCGCTTTTGCCGTTACCAAAATCGCCGGCGTACAATAGCCGCACTGCGCGGCCCCTAAATCCGCAAACGCATCCTGCAAAGGATGCAATTTACCGTCCGTCCCAAGGCCCTCGACCGTCAGAACACTCTTCTTGTCGCACTCGAGCGCCAGCAATAAGCACGAAAGCACCGGCTTGCCTTCCACCAAAACCGCGCAAGCCCCGCACTCGCCGAGTTCACATCCATGCTTCGTTCCCGTGTGCCCCAAATCCTCGCGAAGCACTTCCAGCAATGTCTTGTACGGCGCAAACGAAACGTCCGTCTCCTCGCCATTCAGCCTCAGCCGGATGTGCGCCGACTTCTGCGATTCGGTAGGCAGCGTAATCGAAATCACGTCAATTCACCTCTTTCGGCAGAATCGCCTAGCCCGCGCTCACTTCGGAAACAACCGTGCCGCATTGTCATACAAAATCTTGCGCTTCGCCTCTGCCCCAATCGGCAGCGCGTGAAACTTCTCGATGTTGCCTTTGATTTCCGGGACCCCGGGCCCCGGCCAATCCGTTCCCCACAAAACTTTGTCTGCGATGTCCTCAATCCGCGGAAAATACTCCATCAATTTCTGCGGTGGTATCCCCGAAATATCCATGTACATATTCTTATGCCTCCGCACCAGAAAAAATGCCTCGTTCATCCACAGTGGCCTTCCCCCATGCGCCAGAATCACCACGAGATTCGGATAATCGATGCTCACGTCGTCGCACAACATCGGCTGAGCGTGTAAATTTCTCGCGCCAGGAAATATCGAAGTCCCAGTATGAATCATCACCGGCAACTCGTTTGCCTGCGCCCGCTCATAAATCGCAGCCAAGTCCGCGTTTCCGCTCATATACGAATTTGGCGCGAGTACCTGATGCGATGGGTGCAGTTTGATCGCGCGAATTCCAATCTTCGCCATGCGATCCACTTCCGCGCC
>DATDHE010000042.1:0-29158 GCA_036521695.1 Candidatus Acidiferrum sp.
AGGCTTCGGCAATTTTCTTTTGTTGGTCGTTCGAATAAAAAATGGATGAGCGGTATTGCGTGCCGTAATCCGGGCCCTGTCGGTTGAGTTCGGTAGGATTGTGGCCGACGGAGAAAAAGATCATCAGAATCTGGCCGTAGGTGATTTGCGACGGATCGAAAACGATTTTCACGGATTCGGCGTGACCGGTTTCGCCTGTGCTGACTTCCTCATAGTGAGCCGTTTTTGCCGCGCCACCGGAATAGCCGGAAGTCGCGGAAGTAACACCTTTCAAGTGCTCGAACACTGCTTGAATCCCCCAGAAACAGCCGCCGGAAAGAACGGCAGTCTCCTGTGCTTTTGTGGAGGCGAGGGGGGCGTCGACGGCGGGCTTTGGAAACGCGGCTTTAGCGTTAGCTCGGCCGTCGTTAGGCTTGGCCGTGGCCCAAGCGAGAACGCCGATACCGGCACAAATCAAGACCGCAATTAGGACAGCACGCATGGCGTAAGCTCCGCAAGCAGCATTCCTCCTAAGTATACGTCCGCTTTCAGAGATTGGATGTTTCGCAGGAGGGTTAAGATACGTTTCGTTTGTCCGTTGGATTCAATCCGTGACGAGGTGAGCGACTGCAAATGTGAAGATCGCCGCGGCCAGCAGGGTTGCCGCCGTGAAGAGTACGATGGCAAGTCGCCGACGGAAGATTGCGAGGCCAAGGGCTGCGTCCTCGCGGAGCGTCTGATCTGCGCGCCAAATTCGAAGCAGCGTAATGGCGCTCACAAGCACAACAAGACCAGGCAAGCCGATAAAGAGCAACGCGGCGCCCAGGGGCGAAATGTGCGTCGTGGTCCACTCGAAAATAATCCAGCTCGTGCGCGCAGGTTCGTATTGGCGGGGTTGCAGAAGGCGCAGGGCGGCTGCAGCGAGGAACATTGTTGCGGGCAACACCAACAACCACTCACCGACGGCAAAGGCTGACAATCGAAACGGTTTCGCGATTTGCATGGGGAGATCCTCCATTGGCTTTATATTGCAAAGTACATGTTCGTGTCAAGTAGACTCATTTCGCAGCGGAAGTCACACCGATCGGAGAATTGCAAGAAACGGCGTACCAAAGAGCGGCGCGTGAATCACAGGAGTAGTTATGCGAACGGCAGTTTTATTTCTGGGGCACGGATCCCCGTCACTCAACAGTTCATAGAAAGCAGCTTGCGCGGCATTTTGACCGGCGGGCCGATTGTTAAAGAATGTTAATGTTTAAATCGCGCGTCCTGCGCTACCGTGCAGAGCTTATGCAACCAGCACAACTTGACTTGGAAAGGCTTTCGTCTTCGAACGGCAGCAGCCTGGTGACACGGCTGAACGGGAAGCTGAGTCTCGAGACCGTTCATAACTTCATTCAGACCTTGCGGTCGGAGCCTGCGGCGCATCTGGTGCTGGATATGAGCGGAGTGTCCTTTCTGGACTCCGCGGGAGTCGGGGCCTTGGTGTCGCTGTTCGTTCACAGGCGCAACAGCGGGAAGTCGTTTGCCATCGCAGGGCTGACGCGGCAGGGGACGGCGGTGATGCAAGTGGCTGGGCTTACCAAATTGCTTCCGAACTTTCCGACCATTGAAGCGGCGCTCGAAGCAAAAAACTAGCAGAGTCTGCTAGTGATCGAAGCGATCAGGCTGTTCCACCCTTAGCACTCCTTTGGCGCGCTGTTATACTCCCCGCATGGATGAAAAACCACGATTTGAAATTCAGGATCCGGAATACCGGCGCTGCGTGCAGGAGAGTTTCGCGCGCCAAGGATTGATGAAGCATCTAGGTGCGCAACTGTGTTCGTTGCAGCCGGGTGGCGTGGAGATACGTATTTCTTTTCGTCCGGAGCTGATGCAGCAGCACGATTATTTTCACGCGGGCGTTACTGGAGCTGTGGCCGATAGCGCTTGCGGCTATGCCGCTTACACGCTGATGCCGGCGGACCCTTCGGTTTTGACCGTGGAATATAAGATGAATTTGCTTGCGCCTGCGGACGGCGAAGAATTAATCGCACGGGCACGCGTTGTGCGGTCGGAAGGATTTTGAAGGTTTGCACGGCTGATGTATTTGTTCGGAAAGGCGGAGCGGAGACCCTATGCGCGATGATGCTCGCGACGATTATGTGTATGGCTGGAAAATCGGATCGACCTCGAGGATAAACAGGACGCGCCCGGACGGGCACGGCATGTTTACCCTGAGTCTAGAAGGGCCCTGTCCGCGCGAAGGATGGCTTCAGCTCAAGCTTCCTTTAGGACGCGGATGAGTTCGGCAGCGGCATGGGGCAAGCGGGCGCCGCGGCGCGAGACCAGATAGACATGGCGCGGCATGTTCATTTGCCGCACTTTTACTTCCTTCATCCAACCGTGCTCGATTTCCCATTGCACGCACATGCGCGGGACAATCGCCACGCCCATGCCCATTTGTACGAAGCGTTTGATGCTTTCAATGGTGGGCATCTCGATGGGCATTTTCAGTTCGGTGCGGTTTCGGGCAAAGAGTTCGATGACACGGCGGCGGAAGGGGGATTCCACGCTGTGGGCGACGAAGTCTTCATTGCCGAGGTCGGCGACGTCCACTTCGCGCTTTTTTGCGAGCACATGTTTCGGATGAACGACCAGAGTGAGTTCGTCTTTTCGGATTTCGGTGGCTTGGAGCTGTGGCTCTTGCGGGACGTAGGAAACGGCGCCGACGTCCAGGCGATAATTGAGGACTTCGTGAGGGATGTCGCGGGAAAACATGCGATGGACGCGAACCAGGACGCCGGGATGGAGCTGGCGAAATGTCGCGAGGGCGGGCAACAGAGCGTGGATGGAGCTCTCGTTTACGCCGAGGGAGAGTTCGCCGCGAGTCAGGCCTTCGAGCTCGCTAAGTCCTTTTTTTACTTCGTCGCGGAGATTGATCAAGCGCTCTGCGTAGTCTTGGAGAAGTGTCCCAGCGTCGGTGAGGCGCACCGGGCGCGCGCCACGGACGAAGAGAGGCTGGCCCAGTCCGTCTTCGAGTTTGCGAATCGTTAGGCTGACTGCAGGCTGGGTGCGGTAGAGGCGCTCGGCGGCGCGCGAGAAGCTGCCTTCCTTGGCAACCATCAGAAATACCTGTAGTTCGCCGAGATCCATGCCCATTGCCTCCCCGGCCAGTATAAGGCAGGATTATCAAAAGCAGAACAAAGATAAATTTGACCGTGAAGCGGTCTTCTGTCCTACTACTACCCTAGGGGGCTCCATGGATTCCGTACGCATCTTCGATACGACGCTGCGCGACGGCGAGCAATCGCCAGGCTTCTCGATGAACACCGCGGAGAAGATCCGCATGGCGCGGCAACTTGCGGCGCTGGGAGTGGATGTTATTGAGGCTGGTTTTCCAATTTCATCGCGCGGCGATCTTGAGGCTGTGCAGCAAGTTGCGAGGGAAGTACGAACCGTGCCCATTGCGGCTTTGGCTCGAGCCAAGCAGCAGGATGTGAACGCGGCGATTGAGGCTTTGGAACCGGCGGCGGCGCCACGTTTGCATATTTTTCTGGCGACCTCTGATCTGCATCTGCGCGTGAAGTTGAATATGACGCAGGAGCAGGCGCTCGAAGCGATTAGCTCGATGATTCGCTTGGGGCGGAACAGCGTTGGGGAAGTGGAGTTTTCGGCGGAAGACGCGGGGCGCACTGATATTGGATTTTTGTGCCAGGTTTGCCGGGTGGCCGTGGATGCCGGCGCGACCATTTTGAATCTGCCGGATACGGTTGGTTACGCGGTGCCGGATGAATATGGCGCGATGTTCGAGCAGGTCCGCGCGCATCTCGACGATCCGCAAGGCATTACGTTGAGCGCGCATTGCCACGATGATTTGGGGCTTGCGGTGGCGAACTCGCTCGCGGCGGTTCGCGCGGGCGTGCGGCAGATTGAATGCACCGTCAACGGCATCGGCGAGCGAGCTGGCAATGCGGCGTTGGAAGAGATTGCCGTGGCGCTGGCGGTTCGGAAAGAAAGTTTTGGCGTGACCACGCGAATAAAGTTGGACGAGCTGTTCCGCTCTAGCCGGATGCTGACCGAAATTACCGGGGCAGTGGTGGCGCCGAACAAGGCGGTTGTGGGAGCGAACGCGTTCGCGCATGAAGCCGGTATTCACCAGGACGGAATCATCAAGAACCCGCTGACCTACGAGATTATTTCGCCGGAGACGGTGGGAGTGCCTTCGCGGTCGTTTGTGTTGGGCAAACATTCCGGGCGGAATGCGCTGAAGGTTAGCCTGCGCACGCTGGGCTATGAGCCGAGCGACGAAGAATTGGCGGAATGCTATAAGCGAGTGACGACGCTCGCGGATGAGGCGAAGCAGGTACGACCACGCGATCTGGTGGCGATTGCGCATGAAGTGATGAGGCGGCGTCCCATGGCAGTTGCGGCGGAGGCAAGTTCCGCGGCGTAGTTGTGCGGGGAGCAAGCCGCGGTTTTGCGAGTTTTACGGTAATTGGTGATCGAGATGAAAAAGACCATTGTTCTTTTGCCGGGAGACGGCATCGGGCCGGAAGTTACGCGCGCCGCGGCGACGGTTCTGCGCGAGTGCGCGAATGAATTCAACCACGAGTTTGATGTTCACGAGTTTCCGATTGGCGGCGCGGCGATTGATGCGGCGGGCACGCCAGTTCCCAACGAAACTCTGGATGCTTGCAAAAAGGCGGACGCCGTTTTTCTTGGTGCTGTTGGAGGATCAAAGTGGGATTCGCTGCCTGTGGGGAAGCGGCCTGAGAGCGGACTGCTGGGTTTGCGCAAAGGCATGGGGCTTTACGTAAATGTGCGTCCAGTGAAGGTGCTGGAACCGTTGCGTGGAATTTCTCCGCTGAAGCCGGAGCGCTTGGGCGATTTGGATATCGAGATTGTGCGTGAGCTTACAGGGGGAATGTACTTCGGCGAGCGCGGCAACATCACGGAAAATGGCGTCGAGCGCGCTTGGGACACGGAATCGTATTCCACGCCGGAGATCGAGCGCATTGCAACGTTTGCGCTTGCGCGCGCGGAGAATCGCTCGCGGCGCGTGTGCTCCGTGGACAAGGCCAACGTTCTGATGAGTTCGCAACTTTGGCGGCGGACCGTCGTTGCGATGAGCGGCGTCTATTCCTCGGTGAAGCTCGAACACATGTACGTGGACAACGCCGCGATGCAGCTCACTCTGAAGCCTTCGCAGTTTGACGTGATTCTGACGAGCAACATGTTCGGAGACATTTTGAGCGATGCGGCCGCCGCGCTGGTGGGCTCGATCGGCCTGATTCCTTCTGCGAGCTTCGGGACGGGCGCGCCGCTCTTCGAGCCGATTCATGGCTCTGCGCCGTCGCTGGTGGGCACGGATTCAGCCAATCCGGTTGGGTCAATTCTCAGCGCGACTCTGATGTTGCGCGATGCGTTTGGGCTGTCGCTCGAAGCGGATTGGGTCGAGCAGTCGCTGCATCGCGTCCTCGCGGGCGGCTACCGTACCGCGGATACCGCACAACCCGGCGCCAGCACCATCGGGGGATCGGTCTTTACTGAGATGCTGCGCGAGGAGATGCAGCGCACTTTGGAGCATGCCGAGCGGTACGGCTGGGGCGTTTAGAGTTCTCCCTGAGAGATCACGTAGGTTTCCCAACAGTCAAAGTCACCTTGAAATTCTTTGGAAAGTAGACCCAATGCGAAATATCTCGCGGCGCTGCTAGACTGTCACCTTTCCGCTCTAGACATCCAAGACGCAGCGGTTTTTGAGGTAGAAATCTCAATCGTCAGACATGGTCGTAATATTTCATATCAGAACCGGAGGACCAATGGTCAAGTTTCCAAGACTTGACAGGATCGGCTCCAAGGCTCCACGCGCAATCGGCGTCTCGGAATCTGGTGCGCACACGGGTCGGCCGGCTTGCGGTAAGCCGCTGAGGGTGCTACTTTTACACTTTCTTAGGCAGCCGACGCCCCCCAGGTCGGGGTACACACATGGGTGTGGAGGCGGGCGGCCGTTTGGCATTCGATCCTGAATGAAATGATTTAGGGTGCGAATCATTATTCAATCTTTCAGCCTAGATACGTTTCACCTTGCAACAGCGGCCTGACGATGGCCGGTTATCTCTAATGGCGGACCCAACTACCAATTCGAAACGCGTGACAGCCGATACCGCGGCGCGCCCGGCGACCTACTGGCGCGTCGAAGGCTCCTTGCTGGAGTTAGGGGCTATGCGTCCGGTGTGGTTTCTTACGTGGAATGCGCAGAGCTTTGCGGAGCGCTGGAGGCGTCGAGCGGGAATCGCGTGGATAACGATTACCCGGCCCATCGATTATGCGATAAACAGGACGCTTGCCACGAGGCTGCTGCACACGCTGCTGCGAGGCGTCAGCCGCGACCGGCTGGACCTTCTCGGCGAGGAGTATTTTCACTACGTGTTGAAGCCGCAGCTTCGTCGCGAAGCTGTCGAGAAATTGCTCGAAGCGGGACACAGCGGAGAGAGGATTGTGCTTGTCGGCCAGCTCCTGGATCATATTTTGCGGCCGCTGGCGCAGCACCTCGGCGTCGAATCGTTTATTTCCAACCGCATGGAATTTCGCGATGGGTATGCGACGGGACGTTTACTCGATCCGGTCGTGCGCCCGCGCGGACCTTTTGCTTGGTTCACCAGCGGCGCGACCGACGGCCGCATCTCGCGCGAAGAATTGTTACGGCAGCTTGGTTGGACGAAGAAGCCACTGCAATTGGAAACCGCCGTGCAAACGGCGGTGCGTCCCGCGCCTCCCGCGAGCAAATCCGTAACGCTTTTTGACGGAGCGGCGCGCGCCGGCCCTCTATCGGTTCGTGAGACGCTTGCGAATCGCCACATCCTGTTAATCGGCGTGACTGGGTTTATTGGTAAAGTGTGGCTAGTCGATCTGCTCGAAAATATCCCGAATATTGGAAAGATTACACTGCTGATTCGCCGGAACAGGACGACTTCGGCGCAGAAGCGCTTTCAAAAAATCATCGAAGAATCGCCGGCGTTCGACACGCTCCAGGAGAAATACGGGCGCAAACTAGGCACGTTGCTTGAGGACAAGGTCGAAGTTGTCGAAGGCGATGTGGGCTTGCCAGGCCTGGGCCTTGATCAGGCCACGCAAGCGCGACTGGCAAAATCGCTCGACTTGGTGGTGAACAGCGCGGGATTGACCGATTTCAATCCGGATTTGCGGGATGCCCTCGCTTCCAACGTGGATTCCACGCTGCACCTGCTGAACTTTTTGCGGAAGTGCGACCACGCCGGGTTGATGCACCTCTCGACGTGTTACGTGGTGGGCATGCGCGACGGGCGGGTGACGGAAGTTTTGCAGGACAACTACAATCCCGCGCGCGATCCGGCGTTCAACGCTGAAAAAGAGATTGCCTCGTTGCGGGAAACCATCCGTCACGTTGAAGAGCGCGCCGAAAGCCCGGAACTCACGAAAGCTTTGAAGCGGCAGGCACTGGGACGGGGTGGCGATCCATCGGCGGTGCCTGCGACGGAACTCGATGGAGTGTTGAAGCGCAACCGCCTACGCTGGTCGCGGAACCGGTTGGTGCGCATCGGGCTGCGGCGAGCGCAGCACTTGGGCTGGCCGAATACGTATACCTTTACAAAGAGCCTGGGCGAATCGATTCTCGCCCTCAGTAGCGGCGAGCTGCCGATCGCGATTGTGAGGCCTTCCATTGTTGAGAGTTCGGAACGATCTCCGTTCACCGGTTGGAACGAGGGGATCAACACCTCAGGGCCACTGTCGTATTTGCTCGGAACAAACTTCAGGCAACTCCCTTCGAACGAGCGGAAGTGCCTCGACGTGATTCCCGTGGACATGGCTTGCCGCGGCATGACGCTGATTGCGGCGGCGGTTATTTCGCGGAAGCATGCGCGGATGTATCAGCTGGCCACTTCGGCGATCAATCCCGTAAACATGGGCCGCAGCATTGAGCTCACGGGCCTGGCGCACAGAAAACATTACCGGACGCAGCAGGGAATCGAGCATTGGCTCAAGGTGAAGTTCGAAACCATACCCGTTTCGAAGCAGCGCTATGAACGGCTGTCCATTCCGATGCAAAAAGCGGTCATCTCCGGAATTAACCGCGTCGCAGTTTCGCTGCACATGAAGAAAGCGCCTCTGGCTAAGCAGGAGCGCGATCTAATCCGCGCGGAAAAGCTCATCGAGCTCTATGAGCCGTTTATTCTTCACAATGAACACGTATTCGAATGCGAAAACGCGAGGCTGCTGTCCGCTGCGCTCTCGCCAGAAGAAAAACTTATTTTCGATTTTGCTCCCGAATCGATCGACTGGTGGGACTACTGGATCAACGTGCACATTCCGGCGCTCCGCCGGTGGTGCTACCCCTTGATGGAGGGCCGTCCGCTCGAGTCGCGCGCGCCACGCGAGCTGGATTGGTCCCCGGAACATGCCCGGGCTGCTGTTGTGTCAAATTCTGCGACGCCGTCAGACCCACTATGGCGATCTTCGTAACCGGCACGACCGGATACTTGGGCAGCTACGTCGCCGCGGGATTGTTCACCGAACACCGCGAAGCGCTGAATCTTCTGGTTCGCGCAAAGAGCGAGGAAGAAGCGCGCGAGCGGCTGTGGACTTCACTGCAACTGCATTTCGGATTTCGAGAGTTTTGCGAACACATCAGCTCGCGCGCGCGAATTTTTCGCGGCGACCTGACGAGCGAACGCTTCGGGCTTTCCGACGACGAATACCACACGCTGGTCGACACCACCGATTCGATCATTCATTGCGCCGCTTCGTTGAACCGCAAATCAGAGAGACAATGCCTCAACGTCAATCTGCGTGGAGGCCTCGAAGTGATTCAACTGGCTCGGCGCGCGCAGAATCGCAAGGGTTTGCGGCGCTATTCGCATGTGTCTACGGTGGCAGTCGCCGGAAAGCGCCGAAACGAAGTCGTAACGGAAGACGCTGCGATTGATTGGGGGCGCTCCGACTACGATCCTTACGCGCGCACGAAGAAATTCGGCGAGCATATGCTGCACCAGTTGCTCGCAGATGTTCCGCACACGATTTTCCGACCTGCGATAGTTTTGGGAGACAGCCGGCGGCCGGAGACTTCACAATTCGACATGCTGCAAGCCTTCGATGTTCTTGTTCGGATGCCTGTTCTTCCACTACGTCCTAAGGATAAAATCGACATCGTGCCCGCCAATTATGTAAGCAAGGCCATTGTGGCGATTCATCAAAAGAGTGAACCGGCGCACGGCATATATCATTTGTCGTCCGGCACGGCATCGCAGACATACAAGGAATTGACGGACGCGCTTGCGGAAGCGGGCGGCTGGCGGCGTCCCGCGTATTGGCCCTGGATGGGCGGCCCGTTTTCCGGCGTGGTGAATCGGCTTTCGAATGGAAAGAGTGCTGTGGCGCATGGAGCATCGCTTTTGAAAGTCTTCTGGCCTTATCTGGATTGGAACACAGTGTTCGACAACTCGCGCGTGGTGGCCGAGCTAGGCGAATCTCCGGCAAAGTTTTCGACGTATGCCTATCCTCTGCTGAAATTCAGCCGTGGAAACAAGTTTCGGTATCCTGCAAAACGGTGGCCGGAGATGAGTGTTGACACTCCGGAAAAATCTGCTGTTGCGGGGAGCGCTCGGGCATGACGGACTTTCTTCTTGTTGCTTGGGTGAGCGCGCTGATCGAAATCAGGCGACTGGGCTGGACCTTCGGCTTGGGCCAGCGCTGGACGCCGGGCGAAAAACTGCGGTTGCTTTTTGCTGGCTACAACGGCACGAGAAATACCGGCTCGGACGTACGCGTTCAGGAAATGCTGCGCCAGGTGCGGCATGTGCTGGGTGCGGACAAAGTCGATTTTAGTGTGATGACGCAGAGTTTCGACCGCACGCGCGGCTATTTCGAGGGCACTCAACAGGTTTATCTCCCCGATGTTTTTCCGCCATTTTTATTTCGCGAGGTGCGTCAAAATCATGGCGTGATCGCGTGCGAAGGCTCGATGTTCAAAAGCAAGTTCGCCAATGCGCTGACCACCATGATGATCGGCTCGCTCGGTCTCGCTTCGGCGGAGAACAAGCTCTCCCTTGGCTATGGCGGCGAAGCGGGTCACATGGACGGGCTCATTGAGTGGATGTGCGAGCGCTACGTTCACGATTCTCTGGTGATCACCCGCAATGAGGAATCGCAGAAGCTGCTCAGTTCTTTGCGCATACCGACAGAACTCGGTACGGACACTGCATGGACGTTCGAGCCGCATCCGCCTGCCTATGGCCGCAAAGCGCTCCGTGACGCGGGGTGGGACGAGAAAACTCCCGTCCTCGCGGTTTGTCCTATTCATCCGTTCGTTTGGCCCGTGAAAGCCTCGATCGGGAAATATATAGCGCGCGCCACCGCCGGCGCGTATAAGACCAGCCAATACCGCACACTTTACTTTTTTCAGTCGGGCTCGGAAGTCGAAAAAAAATACCGCCACTACATCGGCAGTTTCATTAAGGCGCTCACTTCGTTTCGCCAACGCCATATTGTTTTCCCAATTCTTGTCGGGATGGAGCGGCTGGACGCGGTCGCATGCCGCGATATTGAGAAAGAACTCCCGGGCATTCCGGTTTTCACTTCCGACGACTACGACATGTTCCAAATCGTCTCGATTCTTCGCGCGGCAACCTACATGGTCTCCTCGCGCTATCATGGCATTGTGACTTGCATGCCGAGCTTGGTTGCTTCGGCGGGCGTCACGATGGATGAACGCATACGGAATCTTATGCGCGAGCGCGGACACCAGCATCTCTTACTGACCGTCGACGACACCGATCTCGAGCCAAAACTCATAAAGATGATGGACACGTTGGTGGCGGAGGCGGATTCCGTTCGCGATGGTATTGGCAAGACGGTCGTACGCAATCTAAAAGTCATGGCGCGCATGGGCACTTTTCTCGAAGACGCGATGCGGCGCACATATCCGGAATTCCCGCTGCGCTCCGGAGTTCTTTCGTGGGAAGACTATCTCCCACCTTTGAATGACACGTTACTGCAGCTTGTCGAGAGCTACGACTCTTCCGCCGCGATGCCGCAACATTCTGTTGCTGGAACTGCGTCTCGGTGATGCCCGACCCAGCCGTCATGCCGAATTTTCTCGAAGATATCTTCGCGCAACTGAAAAAAGCCGATAGCCGTGTCGTGCTGCGCGAAATTCATGGCGAGAAGTTCGTCAGCGTTTCGGGAAGGGAATTGCTCGAGCAAGTGCAGCGAGTGCGCGCGCATTTGCGGCGCGCGGCGCTTCAGCCCGGTGAGCGTTGCGCGCTGCTCGCGCCGAACTCCGTACGCTGGGTGGCATTCAATCTCGCGTTACTGGCGGAAGGTGTTATCGTCGTACCGCTGTACGCGCGGCAGGCGCCGGGTGAATTAGCCGCGATGATGAAAGATTGTCTGCCAAGATTCCTGTTCACTAGTGATGTGGCGCTGGGCGAGGCTGTGGCGAAGGAATTGCCGCCGCAATGGTCGAGCTCGCGAAGGCTTGTCCTTTTTGATGAGGTTTTGCACGAAGCTGCATTGGATGCGGCTGTCCCCGAGGGGCCAAACCCTCGTTCGGACGCCGATCTGGTAACTATCATCTATACGTCCGGCACGTCGGGACAACCCAAGGGCGTGTGTCTGAATGTCGGAAACATTACGCATATGCTTGCTTGCACGCGCGAACGGCTTGAACTTCTAATGGGAGTCACGCACGAACCTGACCGTGTTTTTCACTACGGGCCGTTCAGTTTCGCGGCCTCGTGGATCACTTTGCTCACTTGCCTTTCGCGCGAAAGTGTTATGACTCTGTCCACGGATCTCACAAAACTGGCCGACGAGATTCGTTTTGCGTCGCCGCACTACTTCTTAAATGTGCCAACGCTCCTCGAACGTGTGCGCCGCGCCGTCGAAGAAGCGCTGTCTAAACGGGCCACGCCAATGAGGTGGCTTTATGCAAAAGCGCACGAGGCATGGATGCGGAAGAATGCCGGCCGGGGAGGGGCCGCCGATGCCTTCTGGCTCGTTCTCGGCCGCAAATTCATTTTCAGCAAGATTAAAGAGCGATTTGGCCCGAATATTCGCGCGCTGATTTGCGGTTCCGCACCGCTTGCGACGGAGACGCAGCAGTTTTTTCTCATGCTGGGGATACCAGTGTTGCAAGCCTACGGTCTTACCGAGACTACGGCGATCTGTACGCTGGATGATCCTCGCGTTCCGGTCGAACCAGGCTACGTGGGGACGGCGGTCAACGGCGTCGAGATGAGAGTCGGCGAAAACGAAGAGATCGTCGTGCGCGGCCCGAATATTTTTCCTGGTTATTGGAATCGTCCCGAAGAAATAGCACGCGTGATGGGGGACGGTTGGTTTCATACCGGAGATCGGGGCGAGGTGAATGTCCGTGGCAATTGGCGGATCATCGGACGCCTCAAAAACTTGATCGTGCTCAATTCGGGTCACAAAATTGCTCCCGAGCCTATCGAAGAGAAGCTAGCTCGATTGCTTCCAAGTGCGCAGCAGGTCGTTGTGGTTGGCAATGGCCGTGGTTTTCTTTGCGCGCTCGTGACGGGCGCTGTCGAGCGTGCCAGTGTGCAGTCGGCATTGGAGGCCTTGAACCCCGAGCTTCCGCACTACCGACAAATTCGCAATTTCACAGTGTTATCCGAAAACTTCACGCCCGAAAGCGGACTTCTGACCGTTGTGGGCAAATTGCGCCGTGAGGCCATCAGCGCGCGATTCGCGGCGGAAATCTGTGCCATGTATGCTGAGGCGTTGGAAAGCAAGGCGGCCGCCGGGAGTACGGCGTGAAGTCGTTCAACGGCAAAGCGCTTCGCTGGGAATGGCGCGATGGAGTGATTGAGCTGACCCTCGATCGCGAGCCTGCGAACGAAATTGGGCTCGCGATGCTGGGAGAGATGGAACAGTTTGTTGCCGCAATCGACGCGCTTGCGCCGGAAACCTCCGCGTGCATCATTTACAGCGAGCGCAAGCACGGTTTTTCTGCGGGCGCCGACCTTCGCGAGCTTTACCAGACCGCCGCGCAGCTCTCCGAAAAAGAGCGCCTTTCCGGCGTACGGGCTTTTCTTAGGCGCATTCACGCAGTGTTTAACGCCATCGACGCTGCGCCGTTCACGACCATCGCGGCGGTCCACGGAGTATGTTTTGGAGGCGGCTTCGAACTCGCGCTCACTTGCGACATCGTCGTGGCGGACAAGATGGCGCGCTTCGCCTTTCCCGAATTGCGCCTCGGCTTGATCCCCGGATTCGGCGGCATCCCGCGCTTGAAGCGCGACCTGGGCAACGCGTTTATTCGAGATCTTATCTTGACGGGCCGCAGCGTCAATGCCACGCGCGCGCAGGCGAGAGGGCTGGTCGCGCAGATCGCCGCTGAAGGCGAGGCGCTTCGCATTGCACGGGCTACCACAGCTCAAATCGTCAAGTTTGACGCTGTCACCAGCGCGGCGGCGAAGAAGTTTATCAAACCCATTCCGCACGAAGAATTGCGCCGCGAAATCGACCTCTTCTGCGAACTGTTTGCGCGGCCTACGGTCATGGCTGCTCTCAAGAAATTCGTCGAGTCCACTGACGCGATGCCGTATTTGCCATAGAGAGTTCCCGGAAATTTATCGGCTTCACCCGCGGGCCCGCGGGCACGTCATTTTCTTTCTTCGTCCGGAAAATGGTAAATTTAAGCTTCCATGCGAACGCTTGAGCAAACCACCCAGGAAGTCCTCGATCTGGCGTCGAAACACTTCAAAGTGCCCGCGGGCTCGCTCGCGCCGGAAGACGATTTCTTTAAGAAGCTCGGCATCGACAGTCTGCAAACGCTCGAGATGCTGAGCCGCCTCGAAAATCATTTCGGCATTGAGTTGCCCGATTATGAAGTGCAGGGCGTAAGCGACTTTCGCACTCTCGCTTCGCGGATTCAATCTCGCCTGTAATGCTGGACCTCTCGAAATATCAATCCATCGGCGCGGCGCTGAAGGATGCGCTGGAAGAATTTTCAAACGAAGTCTGCCTGATTGAGGCAGACCGCGAGCGCGAAAAAGAGCGACTCACTTATGGGGACTTCAAAGAGCGCGCACACCCGCTCGCGAAGGCACTCCAAGACGAAGGCTTCGCCGTAGGAGATCGCGCCAGCATCATCATGACGAATCAGTCCAAGTGGCTGATTTCGGCTTATGCGATTTTTTACGCCGGTGGCGTTTTGGTTCCGCTTGACTACAAACTCACGCCGAATGAGCAGTGGCTACTGCTCAAGCATTCCGGTGCAAAAGTCCTGATCACCGAATATCCGATTTGGCGCCAAATGAGCGTGGCGGCGGGCCGCGCTGCAGCGACGAACGTGACCACCGTCCTCCTGACCGAAGCGCCCAAGAACGTCGACCTCGACGGTGCTATACGCTGCGAAGAGTTTCACGGTAACGGTGAACCGGCTTTTGTTCCGCGCACTCGCAAGGAAGTAGCGTGCATCGTCTATTCTTCAGGCACCGGCGGCCGCCCCAAAGGGTGCATGATGACGCACGAAAATTACCTCGAGCAGTGCGTCGCGCTTACCTCCATCTATCCCTTTTCGCCGGGCGTGCGATATCTCAGCATTCTGCCGACAAATCACGCCATCGATTTCATGGTGGGTTTCTTCGGGCCCTTCATTTGCGGGGCAGCGGTCGTGCATCTGCGCACCCTTCGCCCGGAATATGTTCGCGAAGCATTTTCGAAATACAAAATCACGTACGTCAGTCTCGTGCCGCTCGTACTGAAAAACCTGCAGAAGGGCTTGCAGACGCGGTTCGACGAGCTTCCATCCGGCAAGCGCAGAATTTTTAACGTGATTGTGGCTATCAACAGAGCGCTGACGAAGAGCCGGCCGCGGCTCGGCCTCAGCCGCCGCTTGTTGAAGCAAGTCCACGATCCCTTCGGCGGAGAACTGCGCACGATAATTGTCGGCGGCGCGTTCACGGAACCGCAGACTCTGCAATTTTTTTACGATCTGGGGATACCGGTTGCCAATGGCTATGGGTTGACCGAAGCCGGCACGGCGATCACCGTCAATGATCTCAAGCCATTTCGTGCGGATACTGTCGGTAAGCCGCTTCCCGGCATGGAGATCCGCATTGTCAATGCCAGCGCCGACGGCATCGGCGAAGTCTCCGTCCGCAGCAAAACAATTATGTCCGGCTACCTCAACGAGCCGGAGCTGACTGCCGAAGCCATCGTCGACGGATGGCTCATGACCGGCGATCTCGGCCGCGTTGACGCCACAGGCCACTTGCAACTGTTCGGACGCAAGAAAAACATGATCGTTACAGAGGAAGGCAAGAACATTTATCCGGAAGACATCGAAGCGGTCTTCGACAGTCTCCCCGTTAAAGAATCTTGCGTCTTCGCTGCCAACTATATCTGGCCGCAACGCTCGATGGTCGGCGAGCAGCTGCTGCTTGCGCTGCATCTCGAGCCCGGCCAAACTTACTCCGAGGAGCTTCGCCGCGACATTTCCGCGCGCAACAGCAAGCTTCTAAATTACAAGCGCATTCACGGCGTGGTTCTATTCGATCAGGATTTCCCACGCACAGCTTCGCTCAAGATTAAGAGAAACTCTCTCGCAGAGCAGCTTGCGGAGCTCGACCGCGCCAATGCGTTTCTGCCTTTGTGATGCTGGTCAGGTGTGAACTGGAACGAGGCTTTCCTTTAAGGGAATGAAATAGCTTTGAGGCATCAATTCTTTGCAATCGTCAACCCAGCCGCAGGTGGCGGCCGCTCGGCCAAGCTCGCCGGGCCGGCGCTCGCGAGGCTGCGCGAAAAAGGACTGAAGATCGACGTCGTCGCTTCGACCGGCCCCGGCCACGCCGTCGAGCTTGCGCGCGAAGCCTACGAACAGGGATATCGACGGTTTATTGCCGTCGGCGGAGACGGCACTGCGCATGAAATTCTGAATGGCGTTTATGAACGCGCACGCGGCAAGGAACGCACCGCTCTTGGATTTTTACCGCTCGGAACGGGCAATTCGTTTCTCCGGGATTTTACGAAGGACGGCGCTGACGCTTCGCTCGAAGCCCTGATCGAAGGCCGAAAACGCGCCGTCGATTTGATTCGCTTGACCCATACGAAGGGCGAAGTCTATTCGTTCAATCTTCTTAGCTTGGGCTTCACGGCGGACGTGGGTGCTTTGACCAATCGCTACTTCAAACCCTTCGGCTATCTTGGCTATCTGCTCGGAGTTTTTGTGCGAGTCGTTCAGTTGCGGCGGCGCGCTTTTCGTTTGCGTTGTGATGATGACAAGGAATGGGACGAGAGCCGCTGTCTTTTTCTTTCGTTCAGCAACAGCAAATTCACCGGCGGGACGATGCTCATCGCACCTCAAGCCGATCCCACGGACGGCCTGATTGAGTTTGTCCGCTGGGGGCCGATTGGCCGCATCGGATTGCTGCGCATGCTCCCCAAACTTTATGACGGCACGCACATCGAACATCCTTTGGCTTCGCGGCGGGCTGTGCGGCACATCGAATTTGGCGTGAAAGTTCCGGTGGACGTGCTGATCGACGGAGAAATTGCCATGCTCGAGTGCGTCTCGCTCGACGTGATTCCTGACGCTGTGGACATCTATATATGAGGCGTGGCATGTTTGCTCTGCGCAGCGCATTTCTCTGGATTTTGAGCGCCCTTCATTTTTTTGCGGTCGCGCCCCTGCTCGTTTTCCTGGGAATTTTCCTGGACCCGCACAAGCACGACTGGCTGCAGCGCAGTTTCTGCCGCCGCATCGTATATTTCGCAGGAGCGCGTGTCGAAGTAATTCGCTCGCCGGGTTTTGATCCTCAGCGCACCTGTTTCTTCATGGTGAATCACGTCAATCTTTTCGACCCTTTCATACTCTACGGCGCCATCCCGCAATACGTTCGTGGCTGGGATCTGGAATCGCACTTCAAAATTCCGGCGTATGGCTGGCTCATGAAGCGCTTCGGAAACATCCCGGTCCCCGACGTGCGCCGTCCTTCCGATCTCAAGCGCATGTGGCGCCTCACACAAGACGCCATCGACGGGGGCACGAGCCTGATCATTTTTCCGGAAGCGAAGCGCACGCGCGATGGCCACGTCGATGTATTTGAAGAAGGCGGTTTCCGCGTCGCGCAACAGTTGGGGATTCCCATTGTGCCGGTCAGCCTCGCCGGATCCATCAAGCATCATTGCACTGGCCACTGGATGCTTTGGCCCTCCACCATCACGGTCCATCTACATGAGGTGATCGAGACAAGGGGCATGACCAAGAAAGATGTCCCCGCGCTTTGTAACCGCGTTCACGAAATCATCGCTGCGCCGATTGAAGCGAGTTTAGAAGAAAAATCGAGCAAGTAGAACTTTAGACGCCGGCGATCCCCTTACCACAATCGCCGAATACGAAATCAATCAAGGGATGTCACGAAGGAAGCTTGATGCCCGGAATGGTGCGCCCCGCTCTCGTTTCCTGCCATGTGAACACGATGCGGTCAATCACCGTAATCGTGGAGACCACCGCGATCACCCAGAGCACGGCGCCCATGCGAGTCGTGAGGCCGCCAATGATCAGCAAAACGAGACGCTCAGGCCGTTCCATGAAGCCCACTTTGCACAGAGGGATAAGCGACTCCGCGCGCGCCCTCGTATAGCTGACCATCACCGATCCCGCCGTTGCGACCGCGGCAAGCACCACGTAAGGCGTGCGCCCGCTCACGGAGTAATACACGAGCAGGCCCATGTACAGCGCCATGTCCGCATAGCGATCGAGCGTCGAGTCGTAGAAAGCGCCAAAGGCGGTGACGCGGTTTTGGCGCCGCGCCACCTGCCCATCGAGAATGTCGAGGAAGCCAGCGCAGAAGATAATCAGCGCGGCAATTCGAAAGTGTCCGAGAGCGAAATTTGCCGCCGCAATGAAGTTCACCACCAGGCCGAGAAAGGTTAGAAAATTGGGATTGACGCCCGTGGCGGCCAGGACGCCGACGATCTTGTCGAGCAGCCACTTGCTTCCGGTTCCTATCGTGCCTGTGAAGGTAGCCATTCTTTTGCTGCGACCAATCGAGAATTTGATTTTTTCCGCGCGCCTGCAAAATCGTACACTAGGGCCGCAACACTCCGCAAACGAGTGTTTCGATTCGAACCAGATTGGTTTGCATGCTGAGCCGCTTTGTTCTTGACCCTGCGCTGCTCACAGCATACATTCACTTTACTTCATTCGCTGTGTGCGCGCGAATCTATGGACAGCCACCTCTCACGTCGCGGATTTTTGTCTCAAGGAGTAACAGGGATTTCGGCCGCCTGGATATCGGCGCACTGGCCGGCCATGCTCTCGGCGGCCACTCACGCGCGCGAGGCCGCCCAATCCGCTTCGATTGCGAAATTTGAATTCTTTACTCCTGAACAAGCTGCGGAGATCGACAAAATCTCGTCCCGCATCATTCCCACGACTGATACCCCCGGCGCACACGAAGCGGGTGTCGTCTTTTTCATCGACCGCGCTCTCGTCACTTTCGCTAAAGACGATCAGAAGTTGTACGCCGATGGTTTGCACGAACTGCAGGTCAGAGTGCACGAGATGTTCCCGGCCGCAAACAAATTTTCCGCTGCCACTCTCGAGCAGCAAGACCAGATCCTGGAATCTCTGGACCCGCAATCTCCCGGCGGGGGAAGACGGCCCTTCCGCCAGAGCGCCGAGGCACAATCTTTCTTCGATACAATCCGCGTCCACACGATCTCCGGGTTTCTCATCGATCCCGATGCCAATAAACGCGGCAATCGCGATGGCGTCGGCTGGAAAGCGATCGGTCGCGAGAACGAGCACCTGTTCATGCCGCCGTTTGGCTACTACGACAAGGACTATCCAGGCTGGCAGCCGAATCCTACCGCCGCGGACAAAACCAAATCATGAAGCTCGATCAACCCCAATACAAAACGACGGATGAAGTCGACTTCGTCGTCATCGGCTCCGGCGCCGCCGGCGGTATTGTCGCCAAGGAACTATCCGAAAACGGATTTCGTGTAGTCGTTCTCGAGCAGGGCCCGTATCTCACCGAAAAAGATTTTATTCACGACGAAATCGAGGTCCTTAATCGGGATTTTCTAACCAATCATCCGGACCTTCAGCCCAATACTTTTCGCAAGACGCCCGACGAAAAAGCCAAGCCGCAGCGCGCCATTGCTTACGGCCGTCTCGTCGGCGGCACTAGCACACACTTCACGGCAAATTTCTGGCGCTTCCACGAAATCGATTTCAAAGAGCGCAGCAAAGTGGGCCCGGTCCTCGGCGCGGCTTTGGCCGATTGGCCCATCAGCTACGCCGACCTTGAGCCGTATTACACCAAGGTCGAATGGGAGATTGGAGTCTCTGGCCAGGCCGGCGCCAGCCCTTTTGACCCGCCGCGTTCCAAGCCATACCCCATGCCGCCACTCCCCGTGAAATCCGGCGGTGTGATTTTCGAACGCGCCGCGCGCAAATTAGGATGGAATCCATTTCCCGCACCCATGGCGATTCTCTCGCAGCCGCGCCCGGGGCGCAGCGCGTGCATCAATTGCGGTTTCTGTCTAGCGTTCGCCTGTGAAGTCGGCGCAAAGTCCAGCTCACTCGCCACCTCCATTCGCATGGCAGAAAAAACCGGCCGCTGCGAGATTCGTCCGAACTCCTACGTCCACCGCATCGAACTCGACGCCAATGGCCGAGCTACGGGCGCTGTTTATTTCGACGCGCAGCGCAACGTCCAACGGCAGAAAGCGAAGTCCGTCGTTGTCTGCGCGAACGGTGCGGAAACGCCGCGTTTGCTTTTGCTCTCCGCCAACAAACAATTTCCCGATGGCCTTGCCAACAGCAGCGGAAAAGTCGGCAACTATCTGATGTTCAACAGCGGCGCGCTTTCCGTCGGCGTGTTCGAACATCCTCTGAACGATTACAAGGGCTTTGCCGTCAGCCGCATCCTCCACGATTTTTACGAACTCGACCCCGATAAAGTCGGCTTCCATGGCGGCGGTGGGCTAGACGCACGCTTCGATCAGACGCCAATAAGTTTCGCCCTGGGCGGCCTGCCGCCCGGCTCTCCGCGATGGGGCAAGGGCTTTAAGGACGATTTGAGCCACAACTTCACCCGCACCGTCGAGATTCTTTGTCACGGCACTTCGCTCCCCGTCGAGAACAACAGCTTCTCGCTCGATCCGGACCTGAAAGACGCCTGGGGACTTCCCGCGCTTCGCATGACGTACAAGGATCATCCCGACGACGTTAAATTGAGCAATTGGCTGAATGCCCGCGCCGCCGAACTTCTCCAAGCCGCCGGTGCTCAGAAACAATGGTCCTTCCCCGCTGGCGAACAGGAATTCTCCGTCCATCTGCTCGGCACCTGTCGTATGGGCAACGACGCGAAAACCTCCGTCATCAACTCCGACCACCAGACGCACGACGTGAAAAATCTTTTCCTCTGCGATGGCAGCAGCCTCGTCACCAGCGGCCGCGGCCAGCCCACCATGACCATTGAGGCGCTGGCTTTCCGGGCGTCCGACCGCATCACCGCTCTCGCCAAACGCGGCGATCTCTCCACTTAAGCCGCCGCTAGGTCGTCTCATTTTCCGCATGCGTTGCCGGAGTCCGCTTTCTGGTACACTTTTCTTCGCAAAATTAGGCTTCAGGGGGCTGGGGATGAGTTTGAACCGACGTAACACAACATTGGTAGTGTGCGCATTGGCGCTAAGTACGGGCTTGGCCATCGCAGGGGCGTGGGCTCAATCCAATCCGCCGCAATCGCCCGCCGCACCCAAGCTCGCCGAAGAACAATTCAAGAACATCAAAGTTTTGAAGGGCGTTCCCGCCGACCAGATTATTCCGTCCATGCAATTCATTACCGCCTCGCTCGGCGTCGAATGCGAGTATTGCCATGTCCGCGGGGAAAAAGGTCTCGAATTCGAGAAAGACGACAAAAAGACGAAAGTGACCGCGCGCAAAATGATGGAGATGATGTTCGCAATCAACAAAGACAATTTCGAAGGCCACCGGGACGTCACTTGCTACTCCTGCCATCGCGGCGCTGCCGAACCCGTCGCCACTCCTCTTGTTGCCACCGAAGAGCCCAAGCCCGAACCCGAGCCCTCCAAGGCGCCCGCCGACGCGAAGCCTGTTTTACCGCCCGCCGATCAGTTGCTCGATAAATATCTCGCTGCCATCGGCGGCCAAGCGGCTCTGCAAAAGATCACCAGCCGCGTGGAAAAAGGCAAACTGGACGCCGGCGGCCACCAACTCCCCATCGAGGTCTACGCAAAAGCCCCGGACAAGCGCATCTCCATCATGCACATGCCCAACGGCGAGAGCATTACGGCCTTCGACGGCAAGCAGGGCTGGCTCAGCAACGCCGGACATCCGCACCCAATGTCCGCCGCGGAAAACGCCGCTGCCCGCATCGACTCCGATTTCTATTTCGCCTCTGACGTCAAAACTCTCTACCAGAAATTCACCGTTGTTCCCGGTGAAAAAATCGATGGCCACGATACCTATCTCGTCTTCGGCCGCAACGAAGGCCAGCCGCCCCTGCGGCTTTATTTTGATCAGCAAACCGGCTTGTTGCTTCGCCTAGTCCGCTATGCCGAAACCGCCTTCGGCCGCATGCCCACGCAAATCGACTACGCCGATTACCACGACGCCGACGGCGTAAAAATCCCCCACCGCTGGACCCTCGCCCGCCCCGGCAACCGCTTCACCATTCAAATCGACCAAGTCCAGCAAAATGTTCCCGTCGACGACGCTAAATTTGCACCGCCGCCTCCACCCCCGCCAGGCCAGAAACCCGCAGGCCACTAGAAAAGACCACCCAGCTTAATCGAGAGCTAGTCTGCTCGGCGGCTTCATGAGGGTGCCCTTCGCGTCATTCGGCGCCCACAAACTCATGGTTCGCGCTCTGCCTTGTTAGGAGAATGGAAGGCGGAGGCGGCATTGATCTCGCGCGGCGTAATTGTGCTTTGCGTGTCCCTGGGGGCGCTAACTCTCAGCTGGCTCGCGTGGCGGCACGTCTCATCTCGGCGACAACTGACGGAAGCTCCGGTCCCGACAATCAACAAACAGCCGATTGCTTTCGCGAGCCACACGTTTGACCCGGCCGCGCCGCCGGCCGGCATGCCACCCTTGGCGCCGGGAGAAAATGCGGAGTGCGATTCCGAATTCCTCTCCAATGCCAGCCTCCTCGGGGAGCCTCAACAAACCGATGCCACACATGCCACCATCACCGTCACGCGGATCAACATGGCGCTGCGACTCAATATCAACATCTGGGTGCCTGCCGGGGTAACCCAGCATGTGAGCGACCACGAAGAAGGCCATCGCCAAATCTCGGAATATTACTATCAGACCGCCGACAAACTGGCCGAGCGAATCGCCGCAAAGTACATGGGCAGACAAGTCAAAATCACCGGCACGGATCTGGGTGCGGAGTCCACCAAAATGCTTCAACAAATGGCCACCGATATCACCGACGAATACAGCAGGGAATTAAACCCAGGACCAACACAACGGCTCTACGACGCCATTACCGACCACAGCCGCAATGAGGTCGTCGTCAAGGATGCTGTCGCTCATGCCCTCAAGAACACCGCAATCGAGTCAACTCAGCCGCCGACAAATACCGGAAACTGATCACGCCATCTAGTCTTTTAGCCGGTTAGGCAAGAAATGAAACCTAAAAACCCAATGCGTTGCAGAGTTCCGACGCAACCGATCCCCGTCCCACTCGTCTAAATTCTACGTCTGCACGAAACGATGGAACTTTATCCGCAGTTCGCCAGTATAAATAAACAGGAAGAGGTGCGGTCATGACCGAACTTTGGCGCGATATTCGCTACGGATTGCGGCTGCTCTGGAAGAGTGCGGGGTTCACCTCGGTCTCCTTGCTTGCCCTGTCCTTGGGTATCGGGGCCACCACGGCGATTTTCAGCTTGCTCTATTCGGTCCTCCTTGCCCCGCTCCCCTATGTGGATAGCGACAGAATCGTCATGGTCTGGTCGCACCAGAAAGGCGATCGCAATGGCACCTCGCCCAGCGACTACCTCGACTGGCAAAAGCAGAGCAAGGTCTTCGACTCTCTCAACGCCTGGACCGGAGAAGGCTTCACCATCTCCACGCCCGATTGGACCGAACAAGTCCAGGCCAGCCGCGTTGCCCCCGGTTTTTTCGACCTCCTCTTTAGCCCAAAACCGGTTCTCGGCAGGCATTTCGTTGCCGAAGACGCGCAACCAGGCAACGATCGCGTCGTCATCCTCAACAACAAATTCTGGCGCGAGCACTTTGGCAGCGACCCCAACATCGTCGGCACAAAGCTGCGCATGAGCGGCGAACTCTACACCGTCCTCGGCGTGGCCGCCCCCAGCCCCTCCGACGTGGGCGATTCTTCGATGAACGTGCCGCTGGCCTTTAAGCCCGCCGAGATCAGTCGTGAGAATCACTTCCTGCTGGTAATGGGAAAGCTCAAGCGTGGAGTCACTCTGGAAGCCGCCAACGCGGAAATGACCGTAATCGCCAAGCAACTCTCGCAAAATTATCCGAAGACGAATGGCGATCTGACCGTAACCGTCGAGCCGCTTAAGGATGATTTTCTTCCCAAGAGTACCCGCCTCGGTCTCTGGCTGATGATGGGAGCGGTCGGCTTTGTCCTCCTGATTGCATGCGTCAATATTGCCAATTTGCTGCTGGCTTGGGGCACAGCGCGCCAGAAAGAAATCGCCGTGCGCGCCTCGCAAGGCGCCACCCGTGCGCGAATTTTCCGCCAATTCCTGATCGAGAGCCTTTCTTTGGCCTTGATGGGCGGCGTCTTGGGCGCGCTGCTTTCGGTATCCCTGCTGCGCGGTGTGATGAGCTTGATGCCCAGAAACCAATTGGGGATCCCCTACGAAGCTGATCCGCACCTAAACGTCCCCGTGTTGCTCTTCACCCTTGGAGCTACGCTGCTCAGTGGCGTACTCTTCGGATGTTTCCCGGCGTGGCATGCGGCGCGGCAAAATGTCAGCGACATGCTAAAGGAAGGCGGCCGGTCTTCTTCGGCGAGCACCGGCCACAACCGTCTGCGCCGCGTCCTGATGGTTGCGGAGTTCGCCCTCGCCTTGGTCTTAGTTGCGGGCGCCGGACTGATCCTCCGCAGTTTCTGGAATGTCACGCAAGTCGATTTGGGAATTCGCAGGGACCACGTTCTCACCTTCAGTGTCCCCATCCAGCACGAGCGCACTTCAACCTCCGCGCAGATTCGCTCCGTCTACCAGCAACTACAAGAACGAATCGCAGCGGTACCCGGCGTGTTAAAGGTGGCTATCGCTCCCGGCTTGCCAGCCGAAGGCGCTGGACGCCTACATTTCACCATTGCCGGCCAGCCATCCGATGGGTCCGATGACGACATCAACAAGCAGCCGCAAACGATCTTCATGCCGGTTACGCCGGACTACTACCAAACTTACGGCATACGCCTCACACGCGGACGCTATCTGGACGCGCGCGATCTCGCCGGAGCTCCCCGCGTCGCGATGGTAAGTGAAAGCTTTGTTCGCCAGTACCTGCCCGGCCTCGACCCGCTGGCACAACGCGTCAAAATCGAGGAATTGCTCCCCGATCACATTCCCCCGTTCGGTGCACCTGTCGAATGGCAAATTGTCGGCGTCCTCCACGACGTCCAGTATGAAAGCCATCCCACCACCGGTTCCGCCGAGGTCGATGTGCCTTTTGACCAGAGCCCCTGGCCCTATACCACGATTGGCGTGCGCACCAATGGAAAGCCAACCGCGGTAACGTCGAGTATTGCGGCCGCCATTCGTTCCGTAAATCCCGATTACCCGATGACACGTGTGCGCACGATGGACCAGGTCGTCAGCGAATCCCTCGTAACCGATCGCTTTACCGTCCTCGTCTTTGGAAGTTTTGCCGGACTGGCGCTCCTCTTGGCCTCCATTGGCATTTACGGCGTTATGACCTTCTCGGTGGTCCAACGAAATCACGAGTTGGGCATTCGCATGGCCCTTGGCGCAGGCAGGCGACAGGTTCTCAAGTTGGTGGTCGGCGAAGGAATGTGGGCCGCCCTGATCGGAATGGCCATTGGGCTTCCATGTGTTTACCTGGTTGGGAAAACGCTAAAGGGCCTCTTGTACAACGTCGGTGCACTAGATGTTCGAGCACTAGTCGGTGTAGCCGCAGTTCTTTTGGCTTCAGCCCTCGCCGCCTGCTACGTTCCAGCCCGCCGCGCCACAAGGATCGACCCGTTGGCCGCGCTGCGACAGGAATAGCCAGGTGTCCTTTGGCCTGTTAGAGGACTTCAGAATGATGGCGCCGATCGGCTGCGCAAAGCGAGCCGTGGGAACAATGCTGGTGATGAGAAAACCGATCGACAAAATGCTCCAAGTGCTGATCAGCAGCGCAATTGTGAACGAGAAAAATTGGAACACGCAGACCGACCGGGTAATAGCGTTTGCCTGCAAGGACCATCAAGGCCAGCGTGGACGCGGTGAGTAGCAACTTCACGATCACGTGGGCGGCAAGAATTGTCTGCGGACGCAGCGGCGTGGCGCGGAGTCGCTTGAGAATGCCACCCTCGCGGTAGATCGAAATAATCGTGACTAGCGAAAGCACAGCACTGAGCGCGATCAGAATCGATGCGAGAACTGGCAGCCCGACACGGATAAACCCGGTGGCGGCGAATGAGGACGGCGCCTGTCCGCGGCCAGCAACGCCACCCAATACAATGAAAACTAGAACAGGGAACCCGATTGTCCCAAACGCGCCGAGCGGTTCGCGCAGGAATATATTGATCTCGATCCGGGGTCAGTTTCCAGAGTCCACGCAGCATCATTGCCTAACCTAATCGCGAATCGAGTGACCAGTAAGTTTGAGAAACACGTCTTCAAGGTTGGGTAGAATCGTGCGGAAATCCCTAACCCGGATCCGATTCTCGGATAGACACTGAATCACCTCGGTCACGAAATCGTCGCCCCGACCGCGAATCGTAAATCGCTCGTCATTGCATATCACCGCCTCAACTCTCGGGATCGCCCGGAAGCATTTTTCGGCGACGGCGTCATCAGTGGCGAGAACGACGGTTCGCTCAAGACAGTGCCGGTCGACGAGCCTCTCCGGCGCGTCCATGTCGATGATCCGTCCGTGCTCGATGTTGGCCACCCGGTCGCACAACCGTTCGGCCTCTTCCATCAGATGAGTGGTCAAAAACACTGTCTTGCCGCGCTCGCGGATGCCACGCACCAGATCCCAGATTGTGCGCCGTGACTGTGGGTTTAGTCCGGTGGTTAGCTCGTCGAGAAACACCACCTCCGGATCGTTAATCAACGCAGGGCAATAAATAGCCGCTGCTTCTGGCCTCCAGAGAGGTTCATGAACCGGGCGCCCCGCTTTATCAGCCAGGCCGAGCTGAGTGAGTAAGTTTTCGCCGTCTATCGCTGTTCTTCTGGTAAAGCGAAGCCCAAAGGTCTACCGCCTCCCAAACTTTGATCCGTTTCTGCAGCTGCGCCGCCTGGAGCTGAACCCCGATGCGTTCCTGCAACTTGTAGACGTGACGAAAGAGATCTAGACCCAGAACCGAGATGGTACCTCGGTCGGGCGTGCGCAGACCTTTTATGCACTCCATCGTAGTGGTTTTTCCAGCGCCGTTGGGGCCGATTAAGCCAAAGATCTCACCGTCGTTTACTTCAAACGACACCTCGTCGACAGCCGCCGTTGAGCCGTAGACCTTGCGCACTCCGGAAACTTGGATGACTGGGCGCATAATAGTTTGTAAAACCGCGGATTCTCTGAACCCAGTCGAGAGTTTATATCAAGGACTTAGGCTAAGTCCCGACGAGCCGCATTACCGTGCATCTGGTTGGGTGGCGTTCCGAGACATTGTGTTTCGATCACCCACGTTCCCTTTTCTCGTTCGCCGCACGGAGGAGTATGGTCTGTCCGACCGCCAGTCGACCGATGCGAGTGACCGCGCCGTAGATTCCCGCGTTGTTCTGGTTCGCACGAACGACCGCCTTCAGCACTTCTGGCGCCGAACTTGCTGAGTCGGGATCAAGGTTCACCATCGAGCAGCGAACGTCGTGCATTGTGACGGCGATTCTGGGGGAGTCGTCCCCCTCGCCGAAGGACAGCACACCGCCCAACCACTCGTCCTCCTGGAAGGGAACCGATCGCAGTAAACGAACCACAACATTCGGGCGAAATCGTCGCACGTCCAGGCTCCGTCCTGCGAGTCGTCCGATCTCGCGCACCGTATCGGAGGCGATCACAGAGATGCTCGCATCATCGAAGATGCCATGCCTCAACTGCATCATCTGCACGGGAGCCCCGTACCGACGTCCGACCTCCGCAGCCAAGTCCTCCCCGAAGACAGGTAGCTCTTCGCCATCTGGCGTGCGAATGTGCGTAGGAAGGTCGCCCTGAGCACCGTCTTCACGGCGCTGCGGAGCAAACAGCACTAGGTCGGGAAGCTTGCTTGCCGTTAACCACGGGAACCCGCTGCGGTCATCCATCCGACGGAATGCCAGGCGTCTGTCACCATCGAGGCCGTGCCAGCCCAGCTTGGCGGCCTCAAGTCGTTCGCCGCGCATGGACTTCACGGGATACCGGAAGATCGCCTCCACATGTCCGATTTCTATAGGCATGTTCGATCCGAGTCCGCCCAACAAATAGGGCCTCTTTCTTTTCTCCGGCTTCCATCGTTACAGACCGACACTCACCGTCGTCGAGGACCTGCCGCACATCGAGCTAGGCACTACACGGATCGCGACCGCAGCATGCTTAAGACCATTGCGATCTGCCCGGAATGGTAAATGGCGTGTTGCACGATTCCATGGAACATCGTTTCGTAGCGATAGCTGCGCCCAGCAACCTGCTTCGCCAAATCCTCGACGGGAAAATTCCGCATCTTCTCTTCGAGCAGGTCGCGGCTTCGGTTCCAGCGGTTGACGAGTTCGTTCCAGGGAATCGGCGGCTCGGCCCATTCCTTTTCGGCCTCCCAGCGCGGCATCGGATTGCTGTCGGAAGTGTTTCGAATTCTTTCATTCCAAAAGAGCAAATGCTGAAGCAGCGCCGCAATGGAATGTGCCTCCGGAACAGGTGGCGTCGTCGCAAGTTCAGGCGAAATTCCCGCTAACAGCTCAGCGAGCGTAGGTCCGTACCAGGCGCCTTTAACCGTCGCGGCACGGTAAGAATCGGCGATGCATTGGGTTTCGTCCACGTCTGCCTCTGGCGGATACCCGCGAAAAGTTGCGTCGGCTGCCGCACCCTTGGTCTTTAGCGTGCGGGTTTTGACTCTGCTCTTCTCCTGTTCATCCTACTACCGCACGCTCTGAAATCCCTACCCGCCGAAACCCTTGCTGACCCGAAATACGTGTCCGTCTGGATGCCGCACGTAAGCTCCGCGACAAACCACCGACACCTCATCAAACACAAACGCCCCCAATTCGCCTAAACATCGCATCCGCCTAAAATAGGTTTCTTGCCGCTTGTCCGCGTTAATAAGATGGAAGGCACTGAGTCCCTGGCCACCGCAAAATACTCTGACAGTTGAAGAACTGCGGGCTATAGACTTTATCCGCTTTAACTTGTTATTTGAAAGGAGCTCCGATTTCTGTTTGAATAGCCCCACCGGGAGCCGCAATGAAAATATACGATGTCACAGGCTATTTGATTATTCTTTCCTACATGCTGGCTTGTATGTACTTCGCCCCGGCTCATTTGGGACCTTGGACTGGAATGTTGATAGGCGGAGTTTATTTTGTCTTCTGTTGGTTTCTGGCCGGGTTGTATTTGGCTGATGTGCTTCACATGGGAATCGCTCATCGCGCACTCGACTACAAGGAATGGTTCATAAAAGCCGTCACCGTTGTGAATAACGTCTTCGGAATCTATGTAGGTCCGATCGCCTGGGTGAATCGTCATCGATTGCATCATAAGAATTCCGACCACCATGGAGATCCCAACAAACTTTCCGGCGATGGTTTTTGGCGAACTATGTATCGGTGCATGATGCCGTACGAATGCAACGAGAATTTGGTCGGCGACCAGATTCTGAAGTCCAGGACTTTTCGGGTTGTTGAGAACCCCATTTTTGCAATCCTTGCGCAAGCCTTCAGTTTTTTTCTCTTATGGAAGTTAGTTGGATCTCTGAAGTTTACGCTGGTGATGTGGGTCGGAATCCGGATTTTTGCGCTGTGGGTCAAT
>DATDHE010000043.1:0-9209 GCA_036521695.1 Candidatus Acidiferrum sp.
TCGGTCTCATGTGGTGTCCGGCGCTAGCGGGCATGCTGACACTGCGCCTGAATGGCCGCAGCATCTCGGAGCTAGGCTGGAAATGGGGCGAAACCAAGTATCAGTTCCGCAGTTGGTATATTCCAATTCTGTACGCCTCAATCGCCTACGCTGTTATCTGGATTTTTCACTTCGGCGCGTTCGGCAATCCGGAGTATTTCGATTCGCTCGCGAAGTCGATGCACTTGGGCGGACCTCCGTGGATTTCCATCGTCCTGGGAATTGCGCTGATCGGCACGTTCGGTATGGTTCGCAGCGTTTCCAGCGCCCTCGGCGAAGAAATCGGCTGGCGCGGCTTCCTGGTCCCCGAACTTTCAAAAACGACTTCCTTCACCGCGACGTCGCTCATCAGCGGCGTCGTGTGGTCACTCTGGCACTATCCCATACTGATTTTCGCGGACTACAACGCCGGCACTCCCACGTGGTATGGCCTCACTTGCTTCACTTTGCTGGTTATTTCCATGAGTTTTGTTTTTGCCTGGATGCGCCTCAAATCCGGCAGCCTCTGGACCGGCGCGCTCCTCCATGCCAGCCACAACCTCTAGATCCAAGGCATTTTCACTCCCATAACGCGTGACACTGGGAAGACGAAGTGGTTCATCGATGAATTCGGCTGCGTCCTTCCCGTAGTTGCCATCGCCTTCGCCATGTACTTCTGGAGCAAACGCCGCGAACTGCCAACTTCGTAGCACGGCGGAACCGACATTCCTGCTTGTCTCCCCTCTGGCCAAGTTGAGCTCTCGCTGTCCAGCAACCGCGTCATCGCCATTGGTGTGACCACTCACATTTTGGCCCACAAGCACTTTCCGGAGATAATAGGTAGTACCAATCCACGATGCTTGAAATGAAGGATGTGCCCTGATGCTCCATGCCTGGCATGATGTCTCACCGGGAGACGAACTTCCGCGCGATTTTCAAGCGATGATCGAAATCCCACTAGGCTCCAATGTGAAGTACGAACTCGACAAGGCCAGCGGCTTGCTGAAGGTCGATCGCATTATCCACTCCGCCGTTTTCTATCCCGCGAACTACGGCTTCATTCCCCAAACCTACGCCGAGGATAACGATCCTTTAGATGTTCTAGTTCTTTGCCAGGAGCCAGTGCAGCCTCTCGCCCTCATCAAAGCTCGGGCCATCGGCCTGATGCCATGATCGACTCCGGAGCCAGCGACGACAAAATCATCGCTGTTGCCACCGGCGACCCCGAATTCAGCAGCTACATCGAAGCTCGCGACCTCCCTCCGCATCGCTTGCTGGTTCTCCGCCGTTTCTTTCAGGATTACAAGCTACTGGAAGGCAAGAAAGTGGAGGTCGAAGAAATCCGTCCCGCTTACGCAGCGCTCACGGTTATCGAGCGCTCTCTGGCTCGGTATAAAGCCGAGCGCGAGCACCTTCTAGCCAAGGATGTCCGGAAATGACAGCAAATCGTGCTCGCTAATGCAAAAATACTATTCATACGTCTTGCCCAGGGTGTTACCTTCGCCAGCGTGTTCGGTGAGCACCACAGGAGTGTGGTAGCAAAGCTTATCGAGCACGCCAATTCCTGCGTCCGCGTACTGGTGAACGGCCGGAACGGCCAACTATGACTCTCTTCTGGAAGTGGACAATTGCCTTTTTCCTGGTGCTGCTGCTCGCGGGATTTCTCCTGCTATGCAAAATGGCCGGCAGTCCCAAAGACGCCTACGGCATGCTCCGCTATGCCCTGCCCCACATGCACCGCGGCACACTCAAAGTCGGCGACGACGCCCCCGACGCCCGCCTAGTCGCTCTCGATGGCTCGGATCGCTTCCACATTCGCGAACGCACCGGTGGGCGCCCCCTCGTTATCATCTTCGGCAGCTTCACTTGACCGCCCTTCCGCCGCCACGTCGGTGATGTGGTGCAGATGTACAACGACTATAAGGATCACGCCGACTTCCTGACCGTCTACGTGCGCGAAGCCCATCCGACCGACGAGTGGCAAATGAAGTCCAACGTGAAAGACGACGTTTGCTACGCCCAGCCTAAAACACTCGCTCAACGCGTAGCCATCGCCAACGACTTCACCAAACGCTTCCACTATCCCATCGCCTTCGGCATCGACGACATCGACAACGGTGCCAATGACGCCTACTCCGCCTGGCCCGAACGGCTCTACATCATCGACGAATCCGGCCGCATCGCCTATCGCGGCGGAATGGGCCCATTCAACTACAATCCCGACGAAGTCCGCGCCTGGCTCGCCTCCCGCTACGGAGCTGTAAAACACGACGCGCCAGCGCCTCAGGTTGCTGATAAACGCTCCTAAAGAATCATCCTCGGTTGGAAATGCGGTGAGTCTTCGCATATTCCAGAACAGCCGCGACATCTTCCTCGGATACTCCGAACTGTTCCACGATTTCCGCTACACTGAGACCGTCATCGAAGTTGTCGACAATCGCATTGACGGGCATCCGAGTGCCGCTTAGAACCGGAGCACCGCTTTGGATCTGCGGGTTAATTTCCACAAAGGAACATTGTGACCGGTCGATTTCTTCATCGGCAGCCATGGCAAACTCCTGAACATCGTATTTGCATAGCGATGCTCAAATCGCCAGACGAGAATATTGCGAGGATTGACTCGCGACCAAAATGCCTGGGCTAGCGCGTGCGCTTTCCAAGCTGGGATTCTGTTCCCGTGCGCAAGCCGCTCAGCTCATTTGCGCCGGGAAAGTGAGCATCAATGGCGCGGTGCGACGCGACCCGGAGACGCCGGTTAGACTTGGCAAGGACCGCGTTGAGGTTGACGGTCAGGCGATTACTGCTCGCGAGAAAATCTATCTGGTGCTGAACAAGCCGCGCGGGATTGTCACTAGCGCCTCAGATGAAAAGGGCCGCGACACCGTCTACTCGCTTTTTGCCGCGGAGCTTCCCTGGGTCGCTCCCGTCGGCAGGCTCGACAAAGCGAGCGAAGGCTTGCTGCTGCTTACAAACGACTCCGAGTGGGCTGCTCGCGTCACCGCGCCCGAAACGCATCTCGACAAAACGTACCACGTGCAAATTGGGAAAATTGCGGATGCACCGCTGCTCGAAACTCTAAAGAGTGGCGTTCGCACGAGTGAAGGAGACACGCTTCGCGTGAAGAGCGCTTCGCTGCTACGTCAAGGGGAGCGCAATTCCTGGTTAGAGATTAGTCTCGACGAGGGCAAGAACCGGCATATCCGGCGCATGTTTGAGACTATGGGTAGTGAAGTTCTTCGACTAATCCGCGTAGCTGTCGGCCCACTCGCGCTAGGCGATCTAGCTAAAGGCGCTGTCCGTCCATTGACTCCCGACGAAAAGCTGACGCTCGATCGCGCCATGTATCGGTAGTCTCGCTTGTCTTACTAAGCGGGAATGAAAACCTGAAGGTAGCCGCTCGACATCGATATCTCAGGCTACGAGCGGAAGCGTCAGCCAACCGTCTACTTCTTTTTCGGTGCTGCTTCCGGCTTCGGCTCAACCGCGGGCTTCAGATCTTCGGCGGCTTTCTCCAGACCTGTCACGACAACCGGATCCAACTGATACAACGCCGGCTCGCCATCGCGTTTCGCAACATAATCGTCGCCTTCTTTCGCAATCAAGACCTTCTCGACGGTCTTTCCGCCGTTCGATGTCGCCGTCACTTCGAGGTCGACAGCACCGAATCCCGCGTCCACAAATTTGCTAGCTTCGAGGTCACGCACTTTTTCAACAAACGACTCAGCGCCGATGGCGTCCACTTTCTTTCCGTCGGCCGAGAACCAATCCGAGCCGCCTTTTGTCAAATAATATGCTTTGGCTCCTTCGTGCAATCCGATCTTTTCGGGATCGTTGAATCCCATATCGAATAGTTTCTTGTTGCGAAAATCGTCGACTGTTTTGTCCAAGGCAGTTCCCAAATCGTTCCCGACTTTGTAGACGCCCTCAACCGCGCTCGATTTCGCGTAATAGTCGTCTTTATTCTTGCGGACTTGCAACTCTTCCGTCCCGGAAGCATCGGTCACTTTGGCTGTCGCGAGTGCTGTTCCGGAATTAAACGCCGCCGCTGCCTTCTTTTGGTCTTCGTCTGTCGCGCTCAAATCCATCTTCGCCTCGGCCAATTTGCGAATTAGCTCTTCCACCTTGGAATCATCGGCGCGAAACGGCTTCGGCTTAACAATTTGCCACTGTTCTTTGTTCCGTCCAAACTCGATGTCCTGTTTTTTCGCGGTCAGTTCCACACGGCTGAGTTTGTCTTGCTCGAACACCAGCAACCGCTTATCGCGTAGATCATTAAGCGACTTCACCAAGCTGGTCTTGTCGTAGCTTGCGAGCATGAACACGCGCGGGTCGCCACCGAGCGCCGCATAGGAACTGTTTCCCGCGGGAGCTGCATCTCCGATCAACAATTTGTGCGCTGCGCCGTCCTTCTCGATTACATCGACCTCGTAGCCGACATCCGCAAGCCCATACTGCGCAGGGTTACTGGCATTCGCGTCCAAGAGCCGCTCTGAGCTTAGCGAAGCCAGTGCGGACGCAAAGCTGGAAACCGTATTCTGATCGGCGCGGTACTGCTTTGGTGAAACGATTTGCCAGGCTCCCGAACCGTCTTTCGCGAGATCGACTGGATCGCTTCCCTTTTTCTTTATTTCAATTTTGGAGATGCTGGCTTGCTTGAAGTCGAGAATCTTCGGGGGCGCGTCGGCAGCAATCTTTACGTCGCCTTCCGCGGCCTTGTGGCGATTGGACCAGTACAAAACTCCACTTAGTGCGGCGAGCAACACCGCGGCAAACAGCAGTCCGTTACCTTTCATAGGAATATTCCTGATAAATTCAAACGTGAAATACGCAGTCCCACCATGCGACAATTACCTTCTTCGCCACCAAACCGAAACCCCCGTCACAATCACGGCAAGCGGAAGCAAGAACACACTCGTAATCCCGACCCAGCGAATCTGTCCGTTCGTCATGGTGATGCGGCGATCTTCGCGCTCTTTTGGACGAATGGAGATCAAATCCTCGTCCGAAGACAGCCAATTCACGGCGTTCATCGCGAGGTCGCGATTCCCTTGGAACCCCAGAAACGCATTGGCAGCCCACTCGGAACTTCCCATCACGACAAAACGGCCTTGCGAGTTATCTTTTCCGGTGGCGTAGACTCCTGCGGCAGCCAGCGTCAGCGGCCCCCGCTTGTTCTTCGGATCATTGGGATCGATGCTTGGCGAATTCAGTTTGGTAGTGGCAACACTGCTCTCCGAAGATTCGAACAATTTATCGACCGTCGTCTTGTCCGCGTTCTTCGTCTCGAGCGACCTCGAGATGGGGAATCCTGTTGCTGTTCCTTTCATGTCGTTGACGATCGCGTGCGAGTCGTAGTGCATGACTAGCGCCACTTCCGGCCCAGTTCCCAAAACGCGGCTAATGGGGTTCATGTCCAGCACCAAATCCTTGGACGGGGTTACTCCCCAACTCGAAAGCAAGCTTGTCAAAGGCTCGTTGTCCGTAATTTGCTCCTTGCCCAAATTCAGCGCTGGGTTCAAGAGAAACAGCGCGCGTCCGCCATCCTCGACATATTTCTTCAGCGCATCAATCTGCGGCTGCACATAGTCGGTCTTCGGCCCGCCCACGACTACCACAGTGCAGTCCGCCGGAACTTCAGCCTTCTCCAGAAGATTGATCGATTTGGCCTGATATTCATCTCTGCCCAGAAGATCTTTCAACCGCGAAAAGCCGTTGCCTGCCGTATCCTCAATCCGGTGTTCGCCGCTTCCCGTCACAAAACAAACTGTGCGCGTCGTATTCTTTAAATCGCGAATGAACGCCCCAGTGATACCTTCCTCGGTAAGACCCTTCGCCTCTTCCTTACGCGCCCCGATTTGCACGATAGCAGTTCCGATGCTCTTCGCACCGGCCTGGCGAGCAAGCAAATTGTCCTTTTCGGCGTCTACATACTGGACATGGACTTTGGGAGAGAGATTGGCGTACTGATCCAGGGTATCCTTCGCTGCCTTGAATCCAGACGGCCGATCGAAGTAATAAATCGTTGCGGGTTCTTTCAAGCCTTTGACGATTTTTGCGGTCTGTTCCGAAAGTGTGTATTTCTTGTTGGAAGTTGTGTCGTAGGTTTTGTCGTAGCGGTTGGCGAGCATGTTCGCCACCGTTAGCACAGCGACCGTCACAAGAATGTACAGCGTGGCATAGGCCACATACTTCGTCTGTCTAGCCTTCAACAATTCCGTATTCACTTACGACCTCCAGCGCAAAGATTCGATCGAACGCGCCGTAAGAAAAAGTCCCAAGATAGTCAGCGTGACATAGTAGATGGCGTCCTTCAGATCCAGCACTCCGCGACCAAACGATTCCATATGCGTGTTCACTGAAATGTAAGAGCAGACTTGCGCCCATGTTGCGCTGTTGAACCCTGTCACCCAGCCAAGGACAAAAATCAGCAGGCATACGCCGAACGTGGCGGCACCGGCGATAATCTGATTCTTCGTCAGCGTGGAGATAAATGTTCCAATTGCAAGCAAGGCAGCCGCCTGCAACAGCAATCCAAGATAGTTAATCGCCAGCGGCTTCCAATCCGGATTTCCGTACTTGAAGAGGAAAATAAAGTTCAACCCTGTGACCAGCAAGATACAAACATAGAGCGTCAAAGCCGCGAGCCACTTCCCAAGAATCACTTCCCCATCCCGGATGGGGGACGTGGTGAGCAGCTCAATCGTGCCCGTGCGCTTCTCTTCCGCAAACAGCCGCATGGTGATGAGCGGAACAAAAAACAGGCCCAGGATCGTGATGTTGCCAAGCAGCGGCCGTATGATCTGTTCGTTGACGTTCATCGGAAACGACTCGCCTTGCATCATCGATTGGATGCTGTAGTAGGAAAACTCGCCGACGGCGTTCCAGAAAAAGAAACCAAACAGGAGAGCGAACATCAGGAGCAGAAGGTAGGCTACGGGCGATACGAAATAACTGCGCATTTCCTTGCGCCAGATGGTCCAAATGTTTCTCACTTGCCCGCCCCCTTCGCCGCCGCATTCTCCGCCGGAACGGCTGCATGATCGCCGGTGAGCTGCAAGAAAACTTCTTCAAGACTCATCGCCGAGGACCTCAATTCATTCAGGTCCCAACCCGCTTCCACTACAGCGCGCGCCAGATCGCCTCGCACCAACTTGTCCTTCACGCTCTCGATCTCGAAAATATTGCGTGTCTGGCGTTTCTCCTTGAAGTGCACCTTGCTAACGCCCGTAATTTTCTCGAGCCGCGTCTGCACTGCCGCAGGATCGACCTCTGCATTTCGCCCGGCGACTTCCAACAGCACCGATTCCACGCCTCGAGCCCGGTTCTGCAAATTGCTGACGGAGT
Source organism: Candidatus Acidiferrum sp. (assembly GCA_036521695.1). GTDB lineage: Bacteria > Acidobacteriota > Terriglobia > Acidiferrales > UBA7541 > Acidiferrum. The sequence goes on from DATDHE010000043.1 coordinate 7,363, forward strand.
CTGTGGCGATCACCTTCCCTTTGGCGATGATGATCACCTGCTCGCACGTCTGTTCCACTTCGGGCAGGATATGGGTACTCAAAATGATCGTGTGATCGCCTGCGAGGTTCTTGATCAAATCCCGCGTCTCATTGATTTGCTTGGGATCTAGGCCCGCTGTAGGTTCGTCCAAAATGAGCACGTCCGGGTTATGAATGATGGCCTGCGCCAAGCCCACGCGTTGCCGGTAGCCCTTGGAAAGCTTGCTAATCAACTTGTCTCGCACGTCGGCAACCGAGCAGCGCTCGCAAACGTAATCGACCCGCTTGCCCAGCTCGGACTTCGACAAGCCCTTCAATCTGCCGACAAACTCGAGATATTCGCCGGTACGCATTTCCGGATACAGCGGCGGCGTTTCCGGCAGATAGCCAATGCGCTTCTTCACTTCCATAGGCTCTTCAAGCACGTCGAATCCGGCCACGGTGGCGGTGCCCGCCGTGGGCGGCATGAAACACGTCAACATTCGCATCGTAGTGGTTTTGCCCGCTCCATTGGGCCCCAAAAAGCCGACAATCTGGCCTTTCTGGATCTCAAAGGAGATGTGGTCGACAGCCGTGTTGCGCGCGTACCTCTTCGTAAGCTCTTTAACAGTGATCATGTATTTTTATTTCTTGCAGATGCACAACGTTTCGAATCGCCCCACGCAGATTCAATTTATCAAGCGCGAACCCCTCATGTTATGAACTCAGACGGGCTCGTGTCAACCCTTCCCGCAAAAAAGTAAGCTGCTAGCACTCTAGGTTGTTCGACGGTTCCGCCGAGGTGGTCGTGGGCCCGGACGCTAGCACCGCTATCGTCCGATACCACCCTTCTCACTCAAACTGCTTCCGAAACTCCGCGAACTGGCCCTTCAAATCCGCAACTTCTTTCCGCAAAGACGATATTTCGGCTTCCAGCTCTGTCATGCGTGCGTTCTCCGCGGAGCCGCTGGATACCGACATAGCCTTTAAGGGAGGCGCTTCGCCCCCTTCCATGTCACCAGATAGTAGATGCGCATAGCGCGCTTCTTTGTTGCCTGGCTGACGCGGAAGCAACTTTACGAGCGGCGGATTGCGCTCCGTCAAATGCTTCAAAGTTGACTGCACCACGCTCAAATCTTCAAAAGGATGCATGCGTTCAGCTCGGCTGCGCAATTCTCCGGGCGTCTGCGGGCCCCGCAACAACAGCTCGCACAGAATTGCCGTCTCCGGCCGCGTAAAATTGAAAGTATCCGCGAGACGGTGTTCGTATTTCGCTACCCGGCTGTCCCCGCTTGCCGACCTGGTGAGCGCCTGTTCGCTCAAGGTGTGCAAGGCCTGCCGCACTGCGTCTTCCTCAAGATTCATGAGCGGCTCGCGATTGGATTTCTGGTTGCAGGCATGAACCAAGGCGTTCAACGAAAGGGGATAGTATTCCGGCGTGGTGCTTTCTTTCTCCACCAAACAGCCCAGCACTCGCGCCTCAATATCGCTCAGGAAAATGTTCACGGGATAAAATCATACAGAAACGCTGACGAGTTCCCAAATCTGCCCGGTGGCACTCCGCCGCCGGTTTTGAGGTACCATCCTCCTTCCCTGCGTGCTGGCAGATTCGAAGCCCCTCCAAGCGACTGCGAGGGACGAGGAGAAGGAAGGATGAAGATTTGGCAACGACGGCTTTTTCTGGCGATGATTTTGATCGGTCTCAGCGCGAGCTTTTCCCCAAGGCTTTCAGCCCAGGATGAAGGTGACGCTTGGGGAAAGAAAAAATCTTCGTGGCTTCTGCTCACGCCCGCAGATCGCAAGCAAGTTCAGGAATTTTCCGAGGATTACAAGAACTATCTGAACATA
>DATDHE010000044.1:0-2207 GCA_036521695.1 Candidatus Acidiferrum sp.
GCGTGGGCGGTCCCAGCCCAGGAGTTGCAGAAAAAACTCACCTGCGGCGTAATGCTCGTCCAAGGCGCGCCACGCGGTGACACGGGCGGCCTCGCGCTTCAGCCAGAGCGTCAGCCGTGCCACGATGATGTAGGACAACCCTCGCTGCTCGAGAAAACCCAGTAATTGCTGGTCAAAAAAGCCGGCGTCGGCCCGCACCACGCGAAGGGCCTGTTTTTCCGGCAACAGCGCCAGGGCTTCCTTGAGAAATTCCACTACCCCACGGGCCGTGCCACAGTTTCCGCTCCGCAGCCAGCCGTGCAGCAGAAAGTGCGCCTCGGCCAGTAATTTCCAATAAATTATGTCGTTATTTATCAACCATATATATTACTATATTAATAGATGTCGTACTGCTCCCAGTGAAGCGTCGCGTCCGATTGGATGATGATGTGCTTGTGGGCAGTTTGTTCCAGCTCGTCCATCAGCATGGATTCGCGGGTTTTCAAGGCTTTGGCGATTTCGGGATGAACTCGCAATGTGAGATTAGGACCTTCGTGGTCGGAGGTGGCCATCTTGCGGGCTTCGGCTTGGATTTCGTAGCACAGCGTGGGGATGGATTTGACCATGCCTGAGCCGGTGCAGTAGGGGCAGGGTTGGCAGAGGACGCGTTCCAAGGCTTGCTTGGTGCGTTTGCGCGTGATGCAAACCAGGCCGAACTCATTGAAGGAAAGAGCTTTCGAAGGAGCCTTGTCCTGCTCCAAAGCCATTTGCAGGGCGGACAGGACTTTTTCGCGGTTACGTCGTTCTTCCATGTCAATGAAGTCCACCACAATGATGCCGCCAAGGTCGCGGAGGCGGATTTGGCGGACGATTTCCTTTACGGCTTCGAGGTTGGTCTTGACGATGGTGTCTTCGAGGCGCGTGGAGCCTTTACCGACGAATTTGCCGGTGTTCACGTCGATGGCGACGAGGGCTTCGGTATGGTTGATGACGATATAGCCGCCGGATTTTAACCAGACTTTGGCGCGCAAGGCTTTGTCGAGCTCGTGCTGGATGCCGAACTCTTCAAAGATCGGGGTTTCCTTGGTGTAGAGCTTCACCTTGTTGACCAGTTTGGGCTGGAAGCGACTGACGAACTCGACGATCTTGCCATACTCCTCTTCGTTGTCGATCCAGATGCCGGTGAAATCGTCGCTGACGTAGTCGCGGAGAATGCGCTCGACGAGGTTGAGGTCTCGATGGAGTAGCGCCGGCGACTTGCGCTGCTCGCTGCGCTCCTTGATTTCGTTCCAGGATTTGCCGAGAAACTCGATGTCCGTGCGGATCTCGTCATCGGTAGCGCCGCCGGCAGCTGTTCGAACGATGAAGCCGCCGGGATAACTGTTGCCAGCTTCGCTGACCAGGCGGCGGAGCCGCGAACGGTTTTCGGCGGAGATGATTTTGCGCGATACACCGGTGTGATTAACCGTGGGCATGTAGACGAGGAAGCGGCCCGGGAGAGCGACGTGACTGGTGATGCGCGCGCCTTTTTTGCCGAGAGGCTCCTTGGCGATCTGGACGACGACGTCCTGGCCGGCCTTCAACATTTCGCTGATGAGTTGCGGACGGCGCGGCGGACCGGAATGGCTGCGGTGACCGCGATCGTGCCGGGGACCGCCGGGACCGCTGGGGCGGCGTTCGAATCGCGGACCGGACGGACGCCCGCGGTCTGGGCCACGATCGGCACGGCCGCCACGGCTGTCTGAGCGACCACTGCGGCCGCGATCACGACCTCCGCGCTGAGGGCGCTGGAAACGGGCGCGCGGGTTGCCGCCGATGCGCGCGGAATCGCGCGGGAAATCTTCGCGCGGAGCAGCGGCTCCGCCAATACGCGGCGCACGCGTTTCGCCGGGAAGTAGAATGACGTCGTCCTCGATGACGGCGGGTTCCGCGGCGGTGTCGCTCGCGTGTGCTTCGATTACTTCTGCTTCCGCATGTTCGTGTTCGGTGTGTTCCGCGTGTTCGGGTGCGACTTGCTCGGAATCGCCAAGAGCGGCGGCGTGTTCGGCGCTTTCGTGCGCGGCGTTGGCTTCGAACTCAGCGCGATTCGCGGCGCGGTGCTCTTCGACTTCCTCGGTTTCATCGTCGGAGAGTTCGGATTCCGCGGCAGCCTGATCTTCTGCAGCGTCCAGGTGTGCTTCTTCCAGTCGTTCTTCCTCCTCGGATTCTTCATCCGTCAGTTCGGTTTC
>DATDHE010000045.1:0-9627 GCA_036521695.1 Candidatus Acidiferrum sp.
AATGGCGCGAAGTCCTCTCCAAGGATCTCGTGGCCCTTAACGACTCCATGCGCAAAAACAACGTCCCACTGGTCGCCCCAGCCTCGACTCCGAGCCACTGAAGTGAATTCGTTGCCTTAGACCGTGAGGGCGGGACTTGGCCCGCCCTCGCGCAACATTAATTTTGTGGGAGTCTGTACCGGCCATTCACAGAGCAGGATCTTCTCGCGAAGATCGTTCAGTCTCGAAACGCTCCAGAGAGCGCCTTTCCCCAATGTGCCAACTGCTTCAATGATTTCGTATCCGTCGGATCCAAATGCAAGGGCGTCACCGACACCACCCCCTCAAAAATCGCCGCATAATCCGTGTCCGGCTCCACGTCCCGGTCAATCTTCTGCTCATACAACCAAAAATAAATGCGTCCGCGCGGGTCTTTGCCCTCCGTCAGCTGATTCCGCGTAATCTTCTTCGATTGCCGCGTAAACTTCACGCCACCCTTCCACGGCTCCGGCACATTTATGTTTAACAGCACTTGATCCGGCAATCCCTCTTTCAAAATGAGTTCCGCGGCTGCTCGCGCCACCCGCGCCGCCGATTCAAAGCTCACCTGCGGCGCTTTCGAGCAAAGCGACATCGCCACCGCCGGCATGTGATGCAGAGCCGCCTCCCGCGCCGCTCCCACGGTTCCCGAGTAATACGCGTTCTCCCCCAAATTCGCTCCGTGGTTGATCCCCGAAATCACCAAATCCACTTTCTCCGTCAAAAGTTTGTGCAGCGCCACAATCACGCAATCCGCCGGCGTGCCATCCACCGCCCACTCCCGCTCCCCCGCCGCGTGGCAAACAATCGGCTGCCGCAAAGTCAGCGACTGCGCTTTCCCGCTCTGCTCGCTGCTAGGCGCGACTATGCTGACGTCCGCGAATCCCGCAAACGCTGCCGCCAGCACGCGCAATCCTTCCGCGTGAATCCCATCATCATTCGTCAAAAGTATGTGAGGCATGAATCGTTTTGGCAGGACCAGAAAAAATGGTCGGGACGACTGGATTTGAACCAGCGACCTCACCCACCCCAAGGGTGCGCGATACCAGGCTTCGCTACGTCCCGACCGAACTACGGCGAAGTGGGCTTTACAGCTTTATCAGGCTATCACTTGCGTTCGAGAAGCGTCAAGAAAGCGCGCAAAGTGTCTCGCAGGTCCAGCAACATCTTCCGGCTCAATAATTGCGCCGTTCCCTCAGCAGCCACACCGCTGACCGAACCCCCGCCAGAGCGCGCCGCGCCCGGGCTATCGCTGTCGCCATTCTGCTCGCGCAAATGCCTCCGCGCCCCAGCAATCGTGAATCCCTCGTCATACAACAGCCGCTTAATCCGCAGCACCATTTCCACATCTTCCTGACGATAAAGCCTGTGCCCGCTCGGACTCTTCACGGGCTCCAGCATGGGAAACTCCGTCTCCCAATACCGCAAAACGAACGGCTTCAGAGCGGTCAGCCGGCTAACCTCTCCAATCCGATAAAAATCCTTTTCAATGGTAGGCTGCACGGCGGTAGCAGAACTCGGCATATCGATTTCCTATCGGCAGGGGACGCCGCTATCCTAGCAGTTTCCAGCACTTTCCTGTAGGGGCACGGCACGCCGTGCCCGTTTTGATTTATTCCCTAGCGCCAGCCCTTCCGTTTCAATCTTCGTCTTTGTTCTTCCGCGGCCGTGGCTCGCGCTTCCGCAATCTCTGCACAAATCTCACCGGCGCGCCAAGAAACTCATACTTGCTGCGCAGCTGATTCTCCAAAAACCTCTCATAACTAAAATGCATCGGCGCTTTTTGATTGCTGAAAAGCAAAAACGTCGGCGGCGCCGTTTTCGCCTGCGTAATGTAATAAATCCGCACCGGCCGCGCCTTAGGTGTAGTCCCACGCTGCAAATCCACCTCTTCCTTCAACCACCGGTTCAACTCCGGCGTAGAAATATGCCGCTTCCGCGCCGCCGCCACCTGATCGATCAACGGAAAAAGCTTCCCCGCCCGTTCCCCAGTTTTCGCGGAAAGAAAAACAATCGGCGCATAACTCAGAAATTTTAATTTCCTGCGAATCATCTTTTCGTAATCGAACGCCAGCTTCCCCGAATCGAAATCCTCCGACCGATGCCGTTCCCCGGCAGGCCGCCGGGATTTACCCTTCGCGCTGTCCGCTTCGCGTGAAGCCGCATTCCGCGCGGCCACCACCGCCAAATCCCACTTATTAATCACAATAATCACCGATCGCCCCGACTCCTCCGCATAGCTGGCAATCTGCGCGTCGCCTTGCGTCACTCCCTGCTCGCCATCCACCACCAGCAGCGCCACATCGCATCGCTCCAACCCGCGACGCGCCATCACCACGCTCAATTTTTCCGCCACCAACGTCGTCTTAGCCTTGCGCCGGATCCCCGCCGTATCCACAAACCGGTACGTGTGTCCCTCGTGCACCACTTCGGTATCCACGTTGTCCATCGTGGTTCCCGGAATCGGCGACACGATTGAGCGATCCTCCCCCGCCATCCGGTTCAGCAAAGTAGACTTGCCCACGTTCGGCCGCCCGATAATGGCCACCTCAACGGCGTCCTCCTTGGTCACTTCCTCTTCCGACTCAACGGCATCCACCTCTGCGAGCGCCGCGTCCAAAAGATCATCCACGCCCGTCCCATGTTCCGCGGCAATCGGAAACACCGGCACACCCAGCGAATGAAACACCGCCGCATTCACTTCCTGCGAAACCGCATCCACTTTGTTCACCGCCACCACAAAAGGCTTTCCAGTGGTACGCAGAAGCCGTGCCAGCTCCTGATCCAGCGGCGTAACGCCGGCCTGGCTGTCCACCACCAGAACGAGCAAGGCAGCCTTCTTAATCGCCACATGCGCCTGCCGCAACATCTCCGTCGGGATCAGCGCCTTGTCGTCCGGCACAATCCCGCCCGTATCCACAATCTCCAGCGCCTTCCCACGCCACTCAGCTTTTCCATAAATCCGGTCGCGCGTAATCCCCGGCTCGTTCGTCACAATCGACCGCCGCGTCCCGGTCAGCCGGTTAAAAAGCGTGGATTTGCCCACATTGGGCCGTCCCAGAATCACCAACGATGGAAGTATTTGCGTCATGGTTTCAAGAGGCGGGCGGGCAATCGAGAATCGCAACAGCGCTGTGGCCTTCCACTGTACCGCATCCCAGCTGTTTTCGCTCACCCCGACGCTCCATGGAATGTCACCAATCCCCTGAACGAGCTCAGCCGTCGCATCTTCCTTGGCCAAAAAAAGAAAGGCCCTCGCTCGGATGGCCGGGGCGCTTCGAGTAAGGATTTAAGCAGCCGCTAGAAGATAATCTTCGCAGCGATCTGCATGTTGAATGGCTCGCCCGGTCCGAGACCGGGCGCACCGTTGAAGTCGCCGATTGTGTCGTTGACTATGCCGCTGCTGCCGACGCTCCCTGCGCCCGTCGCCAGGTTAATGCGGTTGGAAATATTGAACATGTCCGCACGCAGTTGGAGCATAAGCCGCTCCCGGATCGGGATATTCTTAATCACTGAAAGGTCCACATCGGCGAACCCGGGGCCGTAGTACTTGTTCCGCGAGAGGTCGCCGTTGGGGTTTGTTGGCCCAGTGCATCCCACCGCGCCAGGTACGCAGAACGCCGCTGGGTTCACCCACTGCGCTCCGCCGTTTGCAGCGGAGAACGTATGATCTACTCCAGCGAACGGATTGGCAATCACGTCCAAACCCGGACGCTGCGTTCCAGAAGGATTCGGGCCAGGGAAGTTAAACGGCTGTCCTCCGTGGAAGTTGAGTATGCTGCTTAGCTGCCACCCGTGCGTGAGCAACTTCGGCCCCCACGAACTTCCCGGTATGTCGTACGTAAGGAAGGCGGTAAAGTTATTCCGCGTGTCGAAGTCACTGTTTCCATATTCCTGCTTCAGATTGAAGCTGTCCAGCGGTATGGCACCGCGGTATTCCGTCATGTCATCCAGAGCGTGCGCCCAGGTGTAAACAAACTGCGAAGTAAGCCCGTGCCACGCTCTGATTTTGAGAGTGCTTTGCAGGGAGTTGTAGTTTGATGTGCCAATGCTATTTTGTTGGATGATGCTGCCAGCGTCCGGATAGAGCGCATTGTAAGCGCCATTCTGGTTGATATTCAGCATGACCGACAGTTTCCGTCCTTCACTGCCGACATAGCCGATCTGCCAGACAACGGCATTTCCGAAGCTCTTCTCTATCTGCAGGTTGTAGTTAAAGAAGTAGGGTGTTCGGAAGTTCTGATTGACGGAATAAATGTTGTAAGTATTGGCGCACCCGCTGAGCGTTGGGCAGGTTGTGACTCCCGGGAAAATCGATGCGCCCCCGAACTGCGCTTGTCCGGCAGCCGAACCCCAGTTGTAACCGTTCCGGCTGTAGTTGTCGACGGGATGCGGGCCGATTGGGTTGTCCTGCAAGCCATCCGCTCCGCTGATCGGCGGCCTGAAGTCCAGGAAGGGGTTCATATTAATTTGATCGTAGAAAACGCCGATTCCGCCGCGAACGATCAAATCGGTTCTTTCCGTTGGCTGGTATGCAAAGCCGACTCGGGGAGCGAAGTTGTTTTTGTCGGCTGGGAAAATGGAACTGATGCCATTGCCTTGAATTTTAAGGCCTTGCCCCTGAACAAACACGGCGAGGTCCTGATTCGTGCTGTACAGAGGCCCTATGTATTCATAGCGGAGACCGAAATCCAGGTTCAATCTGCGGGTAATCTGCCACTGGTCCTGACCGAAGAAATCGAACCCGTTGACGCGGACAAAGCGTTCGGCATCACCCACGGCGATGGAAGAGGTCGACACGTCGCCGGCTAGATAGTCGGCCAGTGCCTTTGTGTTCGCACTAAAGGTTGGATCATTGGACCAAGGTCCCTGTGTTCCGTCAAAAGTAAAGCTCCCCAGGCTTCGGCGGAAGTAGAATTCGTCCACACGGCCCTGCCGCACTTCCCCTCCGAAACGGATCTGATGTTTTCCGGTAGTGTAGGAAACAATATCCGTCAAGTGGCCGGTAATGTCATTGCGGCCTTCCGGCGGCGTGATGCCAACCTGATCGAACCCAGAAATGGCGATGTTTGGAGCTCCTGGGATGGGTTGGCCGTTTTTGGTTGCGTCCGGACTCAGAAACAATCCCAGGGCTTTAGTATCAAAGCTATTGTTGGCATCATGGAAGATCTGATTAAAATAGCTCACCCCGAAGAGAATTTGATTCGTGAGGCGGGGTGAAAAGACCGAGTTCAGAACGAGAGAATAGTTCTGTACGTGAATCGGCGCCACTTCAAAGTAGTAGCCCAGGTTCGAGCTTGCCGTGGCCAGGGCGAGACTTGCGCCAGGCGGCTGCGTTTGGTTTCCTTGCCCTGCGAAGTAATGGAACGAAAGATGGTGTTTGTCATTAAAATTGTGGTCCAGCTTGAGGACGCCGTTGTAGCTATAGCCCGTCGCCGGAACTGTCGCGAAATAATTGTTCAAAGTTCCCGGGAGTCCAATAATCGAGCTTGGCCACAACGTCGAAAGGAGGGTAGTGGAGAGCGGGCTCTCTCGAACGCCGTATTTGGTCAATGCCGCCTGGGCTTGTGTTACCCAAAGCGCAGAAGGTTCGGTAGACTTCCCCGTCAGGCCGAAGATATACTCCTGTTTCTCAAGACCCAAGAAAAAGAACGTCTTGTTCTTTCTGATCGGACCGCCGACCGTCAATCCAAAATTTTGATTGCGGAGCGGAGGTCCTTTCGGAGCCTGGGGCGTAGCAATAAAGAAGGGCGACTTTGCTGCATAGAATTCGTTCCTGTTGTAGTAATAGGCGGAGCCATTGAACTGATTGCCGCCGGACTTGATGACCAAGTTGGCCGTTCCCCCAGCGTTGCGCCCGGCTTCAGCATTCGACGATGTCTGCACCGAGAATTCGTCAACTGCGTCGATCGGCATCACCACACCCGCGATGCCCGAAACTCCGCCCTGGTTGATGGCCGGAATGTTGTGCCAAAAATCATTGTTATCCGTCCCGTCGACCTGCCAGTTCACCTGATTCGCGCGGGTCCCATTGACCTGCCCGAAGCCGCCGATGTTGTAGCCCCCAAACCCCGGCTGGATAGATATCAATTGTGTGAAGTCACGTCCGTTCAGCGGTATCGCTTGTACTACGGCGTCCGTAACTGTCGTGGTCTGCGTTTGGGTGGTTGTATCCAACGTCAGCGCCGCAGCGGAGACTTCCACCGTTGTGGATTGTTGTTGCAGGGACAGCTTGACCGGCAAGGTGTAGATCGTGCCGGCGACAACTTCGAGCTTATCCACGGTGTAGGGAGGAAACCCAGCGGCTGTAACAGTAATTTTATACAAGCCAAGCGGAATGTCTTGAAACGAAAATTGACCGTCCGAGGTCGTCACCGTGGTGTGTTCGATTCCCGTGGCGGTTTCCGTGGCCTTCACTTGAGCGTTTGGAATGGACGCTCCCGACGGATCTGTCACGCTTCCGTTAATCGCGCCGCGAAACGTCTGCGCGTGGCCCGCCAGCGCGACAAGCGCGAGGACCATCGCTATCGTCCCTGCTCGTAAAAATGCTGATTTGATTCTCTTGGATACCGACTGACCATGAAGTCGCATAAAAACACCCCTCCACATCATCCGCAATGTCCCTCGGCACTTTTTTAGTAGACCACTACCCCTGTTGGAAATTAACTACATCTTTGCAGGACCCCCTGTCAATCCTAAGTTTTCGATTTGATGAGGCAAAAGATTGAATGCATTGACTTTGCTAAGTCGGAGAGTGCCGCTAAGGCGCGGTGCCTTGGCCCTTCAAGTCCGCGTATCGTGCCCACGGAGTTCGACGAAAAAACGTGTGCAGCGGCCTCCCCCTCTGGAGCTAAGGCTAGGGCAAAGACGGCTTTCGCCTTGCCTGCCTCCCCATATTGCTCTGAAGTGTGGCCCAACTCTGTATTTCTGGTAGAGTGCTGAACACAGTAGAGATAGCCACCGTCAGCAATATAGCTATTTGTTAAGATCGTGTAAGTTTTTGGGGCTCCCCTGCGTACTAGTCTATGGAACCGCTGAGACCAGGCCCGAAGAGCGTGCCGGGAATGACGGAAACCACGGAGGCAGTTGCCCGGGCTCGCGCTGGGGATGCCGATGCTTGGGGTGAGCTTTACCGGGATTTTGCCCCGGCTATCTTCCGTTTTTGCCGGAGGGCTCTGCCGACACGGGAAGATGCCGAAGATGCCACCATGGAGATATTCATGAAGTTGCGGGACAAGCTGAGCCAGTACGACGAGACGCGCTCCTTTTCCGCATGGCTCTACCGGGTGGCCGCCAATCATTGCTGGGATATCCTGCGCCGCCGCAAAATCCGCCAGGACAAAGAGACCGAAGATGTGGAGAATGTCCCGCTGGAGCATCCAGACCCCAGCCAATTGGAAAAGCTGATCGAGCAGAAGACGAGCGAGGAAGTTCGCCACGCGTTACATAAGCTGGGGGCGCGCGCACGCATGGCACTGGTGTTGCGCTATTACTCGGACATGAGTTATGACGAAATCGCTGATGCGCTCGGCGTACGGCGCGCCTTTGTGGGCGTCGTGCTGCTACGCGCGCGGCATGAACTTCGGCAGGCGCTGGAGGGGAAGAGTGCGCTGGCTGCGGGAGGGACCTCGTGAGCGAGCCTGTAAACCCGGTGCCGCCAGAAGGACCGGGCGGGACGATGGACCATCTGGATGAGATGACGTGCTTGCTTTACGCGGAGCGCCAACTGGACCGCGCCCGCGCGCAGGCTGTTTCCGCGCATACGCAGGACTGCGCCGCCTGCCGGACGTTGCTGAGAGCTCTCGACCGCGAATCCCGGTTGCTCACGCGCGCCATGTTGGAGGAAGACGAACCGCTTCCCTCGCGGCTCGCGGAATTTCAAGAGAGCGCTCGGAAATCGTTTGGATGGGTTTGGGGCGTAGTTTTTGGCTTGGCGGCTACCGGTGTCTACGCTCTCTACACCTATATTGTCGAGCCCTGGCAGACACGGTTGGCTGATGCGGGATTCGGCGGCACGAGTCTTCTCAGCTTATTGGTTTTTCAAGGTGCCTTCTGGAAAGGATGGCAATCCGTGATCACACTTCTCGAGGTGCTGGCGATGCTGACCGTGGCGGGATTCGGTTTGGTGGTATTCCGTAAACGACTGCGGCGCGGGTCGGCATTGGCGCTGGTCCTGGCGGGATTGTGTGCGGCTCTGGGTTTGCCTTCTCCATCTGGCGCCACGGAGTTTCGCAAAGCTCAGAATGCGGAGGTGAGGCAGGATGAAACCATCAAAGGTGACATCTATCTTTCCGGTGAGCGAATTCGCATCGAGGGCACGGTGGATGGAGACGTCTTTGCAGGTGGAAAGGACATCGATATCGATGGGCACGTTACCGGGGATGTGATCGGCGGTTGCCAGTCCATGCGGGTTCGCGGGCGGGTGGACGGCAATATTCGCGCGGGGGGGAACAACGGGATCATTTCCGGAAGTGTCGGAAAGAACGTCACTTGGTTTGGCGATTCCGTAACTGTCGATTCCACGGGAAAAGTGGGTGGATCCGTCTCCATGTTCGGCAGCAATCTGGCCGTTGACGGCCAACTGGGCCGCGACATTCTTTTTTTTGGGAATGGAGTGAGTGTGAACGGTGTGATCCAAGGAGACATCTGGGAGAAAGGTAACTCGCTGAACATCGCTTCTACCGGCCAGGTCGGCGGACGAATTCAGTTCCAGGGCGAAAATGAAGCGAGCGTATCTTCCGGGGCAAAGCTGGCCTCACCGGTGGAATTTACCAAGAGGCAGCGCCAGTCGGAATACTCGACGGGGCATTACTATGTGTGGCGGATCATCTGGACGGCAGCCTTCATTCTGCTTGGACTTGTGCTGTTTTTGCTCCTCCCGAAATTTGCTTCGGAGACCGTAGCTGCCGGCGAACGGGTGGGAGCTCCCATCGGGCTGGGCGTCCTGATATTTTTCGGTGTGCCAATCGCAGCTATCCTTGCGTGCATCACGGTCGTCGGCCTCCCGCTTGGACTGCTCTCTCTCGGGCTGTGGTTCCTGGCGGTCAATTGCGCGGAGCTTGTGGTCGGTACGGTGGTTGGCAATTGGATTTTCGGAGGGACTGCCGACGTCTGGGGCCAGATTGGAAGGATGGCGGCAGGTTTTGCGATCGTTCGCATCGTGTACACACCGATAGCGCCGCTGCATGTGATTGGAATTCTGGTCGGACTGGGAATCTGGATGTGGGGCATGGGCGCGATCGCCCTGGCGCTCTATGGCCGGCTACAGCCGAAGATTTCTCCCAGTTCGATGGGAGTGCCGGTGGCGGCTTCGTAGCCGCAAATTTTCTTCCAGCTGATCTGCCCGGAGTGGCCTTGGCCGCTCGAGGATGAATTGAATCCAGGCTCGTGCCTTTCTCTCGGTGGAATCGGCCCCTCCTCCCTCCGGTTTTCCCGTAAATGCGGATTCTAGAGGAGTTAGGAGCATTCCAACCAAACAGCTAGGTAGGTACGAAAACTTGAGGGGGGACAGGCTCTACGGAAAGAAGTACGCAATATTACTTTACTCAAGTAGAAGCATAGCAGAAAGTATAGAAATGTCAATGCCGGAATTTTCCGACAGTCCCAATT
>DATDHE010000046.1:0-11041 GCA_036521695.1 Candidatus Acidiferrum sp.
GAGGCTAGCAACGAGCATCTGCGTGAGGCCAAGATCCTGGGCCCACGCAATTCGGCCGGCCTGATCTTTTCGCAGCTCTTCCATGCCGAAGTGCGAGCTGATGCAAGTTACGCCCCAATCGTTCAGCATTTTTTTGAGCTCGGAACCCTTGTACTTGGCCAGACCCCCGAAGCCGGAATCGTCGTAGCCAACCGGCGAGCAAAGTTCGATGTTTTGAAAGCCGGCGGCAGCAAGTTGCTTGATTGTCCCGGGGAAGTCTCTTGCAATGCCTGCTCTTACTGGCCAGGTCTGGCAGCCGATCGGCAGGCCGAGAGGATTTGCGTCGAGTTCGAAGGCAGTGGCGGAAAGGAAACTGGCTGCGGCGACCTGAGTCGCTGTATTTTTTATGAATGCTCTTCTCGAAAGCTCTGACATTAAAATCTCCTCGTTTTTTGTTTTCGATATCATCGCTGTAGAGGTGGGTCTTACTCGTCCCGCTTGAGCCCGCGAGATGCTAAGAACACCGCCTTCTGTCATTTCTCTTCGCCGAAGAGCTTGATGTCTTCGGGGCCTTCCTGGAGAGGCCCGGCGTTGCGGCCCTGCACTAGCTCGCGAATTTGCGCGACGATATCGGGATTGGCGAGCGTGGTGATGTCGCCAGTATCCATGTGATTGGAGACAGCGGCCAACACGCGGCGCATGATCTTTCCCGAGCGTGTTTTCGGCATGTCCGGGACGATGTGGACTCGCTTGGGCCGTGCGATTTTCCCGATCATTGTTTCAATCGTGGAAATCACTTTGTCTTGAATGGCTTTGTTGGAAGGAACGCCAGGCTTCAGCGAGATGTAAACTTCCGGAACGCGCCCTTTGATTTCATCAACGACGGGAACTACGGCGGCTTCGGCAATCTCTGGGATACTGAGGCACGCGGACTCGACTTCTTTTGTGCCGAGACGATGCCCGGCCACGTTGATCACGTCGTCGACGCGGCCGAGAATGCGATAGTAGCCGTCGGCGGAAATAACCGCGCCGTCAGCAGCGTAGTAGGGCCAGTCGCGCCAATCTTTGCTTTTGGGATTTTTGCAATATTTTTTGTAGTACTGATTGACGAAACGTTCCGAGCTGCCCCAAATCGTTTGCATGATGCCCGGCCACGGATTGCGAATGCAGATGTTTCCCGCCTTGCCTGAACCTGGTTTTACTTCTTCGCCGTTCTCATCCCAGATCACGGGATAAATGCCGAGGACCGGCGGACCTGCGCTTCCAGGCTTCATCGGATCAAGTGCGGGCTTCGTACTGCAGAGGAAGCCCCCCGTTTCGGTTTGCCACCACGTATCGACGATGACGGCTTCGCGTTTGCCAACCGTTTCGTAATACCAGCGCCACACTTCCGGCTCGATCGGCTCACCGACGGTCGTCATGTGCTTGAAGTGATAATTGTATTTTTTCGGCTCGTCGCCACCAGCTTTGCGCAGCATGCGAATGGCGGTAGGAGAGGTGTGGAAAATGTTGACGTCGAGCCGTTCAGCAATGCGCCACGGGCGCGCGGCATCGGGGAATTGCGGTACGCCTTCATAGAGGACGCTGGTGGCCCCAAGCGCGAGCGGGCCGTAGACGATGTAAGAGTGGCCGGTGATCCACCCGATGTCGGCCATGCACCAGTACACATCTTCGGGATGAATGTCCTGGTAATACTTTGAAGTGCCCGCCACGTAAGCGAGATAGCCGCCAGTGCGATGCTGGCAACCCTTGGGCTTACCGGTAGTGCCGCTGGTGTACATCAGAAAGAGCGGCGCTTCCGCGTCCTGTGAGACGGGCTCGACGATCTGGTCGCGATAATCCTTGAGGACGTCGTCCACAAAGTAGTCGCGGTCCATAATCATGGGGGATTCAGAGCGGAAGTGCCCTGCGTAGCGGCGCCAGAAGAGCACTTTGTCGATGTGCTGGCCCTCTTTCTTTGCCGTGGCGAGGGCAATATCAGCGCTGGGCTTGTGATCCACCCACTTGCCGTTGCGGTGGTACCCATCGGCGCAGATGAGGACGCGGCTGCCAGAATCGGCGGCGCGAAGACCGCAGGCTTCTCCGCTGAATCCGCCGAAGACAACCGAGTGGACTACGCCCAGGCGAGCACACGCCAGCATGGTTATCGGCAGCTCGGGAATCATGGGCATGTGAATGGTGACGCGGTCGCCGGTTTTGAGTCCAGCGAAATCGCGCAGCATAGCGGCGACTTCATTCACGCGCTTGTAGAGCTCCTGATAAGTGATAACCGTAGCGGATTCGTTTTCGGGCTCAGGAACGAAGACCAGAGCGGCTTTGTTCTTATGCTTGGCGAGATGACGATCGACGCAGTTGTAGCAGGCGTTTAGCTTTCCCCCGACAAACCATTTCCAAAAGGGAGGATTGGAAGTGTCGAGAGTCTTGCGCCAGGTTTTGTTCCAATCGAGAAGCTTGGCATAGATATCGAAGCATTCAGGGAAATGTTTTTCACTGAATTTTTTTACGAAGGCGGAATCGGCGAGATTGGCTTGAGCAATGAATTTCTTAGGAGGATAGAAGTATTCTTCCTCTTTCCAATGAACGGCAATCTGCGCTTCGGTGAGTTTGCTTTTGCTGTTCGACGCCTTCGCTTTTGTTTTCTGGCGAGCTTTAGCCACGGCGACAACTCCCCTTGGATAATCGATTTCGGTTGTGAAGCTACAACGAGGCCAGCCTGGTACGGGCAAGCTCATTTCCTTTGCGGAATGAGCTCGCCCTCCGAAAATGATGCTACCACGCAGGCGCGGGAGTCAATCCACGTGGCGGCGCGGAACCCGTGGGCGCGCTACTTCATGCCGCCGACTTCATCCCAGATCTTGCGGCCGTGTGTTTCCTTCAGGAACAAACTCCCCACAACAAACGTAATGCTAGCCACAATCATTGGGTAGTAGAGTCCGGCGTAAATGTTGTGCGTGCTTTCGCAAAGATAAACGCCAATGAGCGGTACCAAGCCGCCAAAGACACCATTCCCAATGTGATATGGCAAAGACAAAGATGTGTATCGTATTTTCGCCGGGAAGGCCTCTACGAGATATGCGGCAATCGGTCCATAAATCATGCACACATAAATGACCTGAATAAACACAAGGAAGACCAGCATTGGCACATTCGGGTTAGAAGCCCCCTTCGCTGGAACCGCTTTTCCTGTCTCGTCAATCGTCAGTGCGGTCAGTGTCGGAGCGTTGGTGACTTTGTTTCGGACGGAGCTGAGCGTCTGAACGTTGTTGCCTGCTGCTCGTTGCATGGCGTGATAAATCGGCAAGTACGTGAGGACGGCGAGCAAGCAGGCAGCCATCATGAGCCACTTACGCCCTATCTTGTCTGAAAGTGCGCCGAAGACCGTGAAGAAAGGCATTCCGAACAGAAGAGCGTACGCCACGATAATGTTTGAGAGCTTAGGATTCACCTTAAGAATCGTTTGCAGGAAAACGAGGAGCACATAGAACTGGCCGGTGTACCAAATCACTCCCTGTCCGGCCGTCGCGCCGAACAGCGAGATCAAAACGTTTTTCAAATTTTCTGGTTTTGTGAAGGCTTCTTTCAGAGGCTGCGCGGAAGTCATGCCGGTGGCTTTGAGTTGCGAAAAAATCGGAGATTCTTTCATTTTCAAGCGGATGTAAAGCGAAATCGTTACGAGAATAATCGAGGCGAGAAAGGGAATGCGCCAGCCCCAGGCTTTGAAGTGGTCGGGTGTCATGGCTTGTTGCGTGCCGAGGATGACCAGCAAAGATACGAAAAGACCGAGAGTCGCTGTGATTTGGATGAAGCTGGTGTAATAGCCGCGTTTGCCGTCGGGCACGTGCTCCGCGACGTACACCGTTGCTCCCCCATACTCACCGCCGAGCGCAAGGCCCTGTAGAACACGAATAGTCAGAAGGATGATGGGGGCAAGAATCCCGATGCTCGCATAGGTTGGCAGAAAGCCGATGAGAGCCGTCGCGCCGCCCATAATGGAGAGGGTCACTAGGAAAGCATACTTTCGCCCAACGATGTCTCCGATTCGTCCGAAGAACAACGCCCCGAAGGGGCGGACCATGAATCCCACAGCAAACGTTGCGAGATAAGAGATATAGGCAAACGTGTCGTTGCCAGGCGGAAAGAATTTCGGAGAAAGAACGACGGCCAAACTTCCAAAAATGTAGAAGTCGTACCATTCGATCATGGTGCCGACCGCGGAGGCGAGAATTACTTTGGGGATGCTGTCGCTTCCTGCTCCGCTGGCTGGGACTACGTTTGCCTGACTGGCCATGCTTCCTCCCGTCGAACTACGGCCTGCCGGTACTATTGGCCGTGCGCACACGAACGCACTTCCAAACGGCCTCAAGACACACTCTCAGCTAAGTTGTGATTCCTTCCTCTTGAATCCCCCCTGTGACCCGCAAAGGGTGCGAGCCAGGTATTCAGTGGCGGAAGGTCAGTAAATCGCACCGTTCATATACGGCCCGGCGCGCGTTGTCAAGAAATGACGTAACCGCACCAGATGGTGCGGTAGTCTCTGGGCTGACTTAAGGAGCTGCCGCTGGAGTGGAAAGCGGGAATCGTGATAAAAGGTCTGCTTGAACTTCCACAACGCTATATTTCTATTTTTTGCCGGGGCCATGGGTGGGGCTATTAATGCTGTCGCCGGCGGCGGCAGCTTTGTGGCATTTCCGGCTCTGCTGTTCACGGGTGTGCCGCCCGTGCCGGCTAACGCCACCAATACTCTGGCGCTTTGGGTGGGAACAACGGCTAGCGGCGGTGCCTATCGCATGCGGTTGAACATTCCGCGGCGAGTGATGATTCCGCTGATTGTGACCAGCGTGATTGGCGGGCTGGCCGGAGCGATCCTGCTCATCAAGACGCCGGCGCAGACATTCTTGAAGGTGCTGCCGTGGCTGCTTCTTGGGGCGACGCTGCTCTTCGCTTTTGGCAAGCACTTGACGGGACGGATTTCCGCGGGGATTTCGTACGATTCGAACAACGCCGCGGTCGTTGGCGCATCCGTGTTCGAATTGTTCGTTGCGATCTACGGCGGATATTTTGGCGGCGGTATCGGCATCATGAATCTGGCGATGCTCGCCGCTATGGGAATGACCGACATTCACGCGATGAATAAATTGAAAGTGTTCCTGGGCGGAGTGATCAATGGAGTCGCGGCGGTGACGTTTGTTATTACGCGCGCGATATTTTGGCCGCAGGCGTTGGCGATGACAGCGGGGTCGCTAATCGGAGGGTTCTCGAGCGCGCATTACGCGCAGAAGCTGCCGCAATCGTGGATACGGGCGTTTGTAATTTTGGTGGGCGCTGCCATGACCGTCTACTTCTTCGTGCGCGGATATCGTTGACGGGACTCAGGCTAAAGAGAGAGATAGAAGAGGAGTGAGCGATGAAAACGAATTATGCGGCGGTGTTTGTTTCGGCTTTGGCATATTGGATACTCGGGGCGTTGTGGTATGGATTCTTGTTTGCCAAGCCGTGGATGGCTCTCGAGCAGATGACCGCGGAAAAAGCGGCCAGCATGAATCCGGTCCTGCCTTACATCATCACGTTCGTTTTGAATCTGCTCGTTGCGTTTGTTTTGGCGCAGCTTTGCATTTGGCGGAGCGCGAACACGGCCGCGCGAGGCGCGGCGCTCGGAATTTTGCTATGGATCGGATTTGTTGGCCCGATAACCTTTACGAGTTACATGTATGAGATGCGGCCGATGCAATTGTTTGCGATCAATGAGTTTTACTCGCTCGTAGGTCTTAGCCTGATGGGATTGATTCTCGGCGCGTGGACGAAGAAGGCCGCATAAATTTAGCAGAGGCGAAATTGTAAACCAATGGCACGCGGCAATTCCCGTGGGGCGCGATATATCGTGCCCCTACAGTTTTGTAGCCTGTATGGAAGCGTCTAGGATTTGGACGGTATGTACTACCGGAATCGGATGGCCCTGCCGAGCAAGAGAGGATTGGAGTTGGAGCAGGCAGCCAGGGTTGCCGGTGGCAACTACTTCGGCGTTGAGTGGGGTAATGAGTTGGGCTTTGCGGTCTCCGAGGGCATTGGCGGCGTCAGGTTGCACCAGGTTGTAGATGCCGGCGGAGCCGCAGCAGATGGCGGATTCTGGGATTTCGGTTAGCTCGAGGCTGGGGATGCTGGCGAGCAATTGGCGCGGTTGCGAGCGTATGCCTTGCGCGTGTTGCAGGTGGCAGGAATCGTGGAATGCGACGCGCATCCGCAAGGGATTTCTTGCGGCGCGCGGCGGTAACTCGGTGAGAACCTCGGTGATGTCCTTGCATTTCGCGGCGAAGACTTTGGCGCGATCGGCATAATTCGAATCGTCGCGAAGCAGGTGGCCGTATTCCTTTACATTTGAGCCGCAGCCGGCGGCGTTGGTCACGACGATCTCGACGTTGGCGCGCTCGAAGACATCGATGGTTTTTCGGGCGAGCGCGAGGGCGCCCGTTTCCTCTCCCGCATGAACCATGAGCGCGCCGCAGCATGGTTGGTCTTTCGGCGCGACGACCTCGCAGCCTTCAGCGGCGAGGACGCGAGCGGTGGCTGCGTTCACTTGAGGAAAGAATTCGCGTTGCACGCAACCAAGTAGGAGGCCGACGCGGCGGCGTTGCATGCCTTGCGCCGGTGTGACTTCAGGTACACGCTCGTTTTTCCCGAGCTTCGGCATTAGGGCTTCCATGGATTTTAGACGCTTTGGTAAAAGTTTCAGGAGACCAGTGCCGCGAACAACCGATTGCAAGCCAGACTTTTGGTAGGCGAGCAATGGCCAGCGAAGCAGGCGGAGACGGTCCGACCGCGTGAAAATTGCGAAGAGAAAACGGCGATGAAGCTTTTCCGCAAAAGAGCGCGGATGATGGCGCTCAATCTGGGCGCGAGTGGCTTCGATTAATTTTCCGTAGTCCACGCCGGAAGGGCAGGCTGTCATGCAGGCCATGCAGCCGAGGCAGGAATCGAAATGGCTGACCCATTGTGGGTTCAAGGCCGCGTTGCCTTCGCTGGCGAGCTTCATGAGGTAGATGCGGCCGCGCGGCGAGTCCATTTCTTCATTCCATAAAACATACGTTGGGCAGACGGGCAAACAAAAACCGCAATGGACGCAATTCTCGATAATTTGTTTGGACGGCGGATGGTACGCGTCGAACGCGCTGGGCAACGGAACTGCGTCAGGAAGAGTCATAGAAGATCGCTGCTCGCTGTCATTCGTGAACATAACCGATCGGCGGTGCTGCTGGCAAACGCCGAAGAATCTGCGACGAAATCACTTGGCCTGCGACGGAGTGGTTTTGCGTAGCTCTTCGATGTCTTTGAGTATGGTGGACACGAGAGATTCGACAACGGCTTGGCCTTTTTCGCGCGTGGCTAAAGTGGGATCACCCCAGGCGCCAGTCGGCGAATAAGTGCCTTTTCCTTGAGGATCGCGAGTGAGGCCGCCAGGTTGATTAGAATTGAGATCGCGGACGGCTTTTTTCATGCGCACAGTTTCGGGAGCGATGTAGAGCATCATCGAAGTCTCGATTTCGTCGGCGTGCGTGCCTCCGGATTGGCGAAGTTTTTTTTCGACGGGATCGTCCCTGGTGAGGTCGGTGTAGTGGAGGACGACGCCGTCTTTTGAAAGGTCGGTGGCGGCTTGCGCGAGCGGCCTGAGTGTGGAGATGCCGGTGTTGAGGATGTAGAAGCGACGCGGACCGTAATGCGTAAGGGAATGAACGATGTCGGTGATCATGGCGCGTGCCGTGTCCATACTGAGCGAAGTGGAGCCGGGATATTCGAGGAATGCGGGATAGAAGCTGTAGTTGATGGTGGGAGCTACGATAGTATTTTGCGGGGCCGCGTCCAGAACTCGTTTCTTGAGATATTCAGCCATGAGGAAATCGTTGTTGAGCTGAAGATGACGGCCGTGCTCTTTTGATTCGGCGCCGAGAGCGATAACGACGACAGTGTCGGGAGTGAGCACGTGTTCCGCTTCGTCCCATGAAAGAGTCTCGAGTAGAACCGCGGTTGCGCGACCCGGTTGCGGTGCGGAGACGGCCGGAGTGGACGATTGGGCCGAAGTAAAGAGAGCAACGTCGAGCGAAAGAAAAACGGAAACGAACCAATACAGGGCAGGTCTTTTCAGAATGCTCAGATGCGTCGTAAGGCTCATGAACCACACCTCACATTTGTTTGAGAATTACCAGGCGATGGGGTCTTGATTCCGCTGTTGAGATCGTAGACGGCGCCGATCGTTCCCACGAGACAGGTTTGGCGAGTGAGGCCGAGGAGTTCGCGGAGGCGGTAGACGCTTTCGATGCCGGGGCAGTGCGCGCCGAGGATGCGGGCGGTTTGGTATTCCTTCAATTTTGAGGCGGTCCAAGCGAGTTGCTGGTCGGTGGCGGCAAAAAGATGGAACCCGCCGATGGCTGCGTCGACAGAAGCGGTGCGCAGAAAACCTCGCGCGTATTGCAGCGTGTTGATGATTCCGGAATGGCCGCATCCGGAAGGCAAGACGAGGCCGTGCGCAGTGTTGAACACGAGAGATTGATCGTCGGGAACGGTGTCTTCGATCCCTGCTGTTCCGGTGTTGACCTCGGTGCCTGCCGGATAATTCTTTTCGGGATAAGCGCGCGGAACCGGGCCGGTGAGCCAGATGCCTGGATAAAGTTCTTCCGGTTTTTCGCGGATGACAAAGACGCCGCCAGTGGCTTCGTAGTCTTTCTTCGTCTGGATCATCGGATTGGGATTGTGGCCACGGCGCTCGAGGAAGATTCCGTCTGCGACGTGAACGAGGGAGAGAGCCTTCGGATTCGATTTGGAAAATTCGCGGCGGAGAGTCATGAGGCCGGTGGTATGGTCGTCATGAAAGTGGCTGAGGATTACGTCCTGGACGTCGCTGAGGTCGAGTTTCAGTTCGCGCGCGTTTTCTAGAACGGTGTTAGGACGGGCGCCAGTGTCGAAAAGAATTTTGCGACCATCGGCTTCGACGAGTGCAGCAAATCCCCATTCGCCGATGGCGTCGTCGGCGAGCATGGTGGAGAGGATGGTGATCTTAAGAGCGTGAACTTCAGGGTGAGATGCAGTGGAACCGGATTGAGCGGCTATGCAGGCCGCAGCAGGGAACAGAAAAAGTGCGATAAGCGTAACTGGAAGACGAAATTTCTTCACGGGCGAACGCTCCTTGATCAGATGCCACCGAGAAAGCGGCCAGGGTTCAGAGTGTTTTTTGGATCGAACTGATTTTTTACCGCGCGCATGAGCGGAAGTGAGTCGCCGGGCTTTCCCCACGCGTCGATGCGTTGCATATCGGAGGGAAAATGGAGCACCGTGAGTGAACCGCCGCCAGCTTCGAGCTCGAAACGAAGATCCGAAAGAACAGCGTGGAGGTATTCTGGAGCGGCATCCAAGCGCAGCCAACCGATGCCAGTGGCTGGCATCGTCAACTTCCAATGCGTTTTGCGCGAACTAGCCGCGCGTTGCGCGGTTTCGACAGTTCGCGCGATGGACGCAGGGAGCGTGGCGATTTTTGCCACTGCTACCGGCGCGGAATTCGATGAGTCCCAGAATTCTTGCGAGGCGGCCCACACTGCGGATGAAGCGTCGGCTCCGATTGCGGTGCGAGCTAGTTCACGCAATTGGGTTTCTTGCGCGGCGATACCTGCTTCCGTGCCTTCAAAGAGAATGTCAATGACTGGATCGGCGTCTTGTGCGATTCGTGTTTGCAGAGAAGTATGAGCCAGCTTGGAATCCTGAATGGCGAGGATGAGGCGTTGCGTTTCTTCAAGAGTGCAACCAGAAAGTGAGAGCGTTTTCGAATTTCGCGGCAGAGGATGGAGGCGAAAGACAGCGCGCGTGATGACGGCGAGAGTCCCGAGCGCGCCGGTAACGAGCTTTGGGAGATCGTAGCCCGCGACATTTTTGACGACTTTGCCGCCGCTGGCGGCGAGAGTGCCGTCGGGAAGAGCGAGCGTGACGCCGATGATCAAGTCGCGAAGCGCGCCGAAGCGGAGACGCAGAGAGCCGCTGTCGTTCGTGGAGAGCACGCCGCCTACGGTGGCCTGCGCGGGCCAGAGAGGATCGAGGGCGAGACGTTGACCGTGTTGAGCGAGCGCGGATTGCAGTTTTTTTATGGTACAGCCGGCTTCGACACTGACAGTGAGGTCAGCCCAGGCGTGCTCGATGATTTTGTCGAGGCCAGCCGTGGAAAGAATGACGTCGGCGCGAGTTGGAGCATTGCCCCAGGAAAGCTTGGTGCCACCCCCACGCGGGATCACGGTAAGGTCTGCGTCATTTGCGAGACGAAGTACGGCAGCGAGTTGTTGTTCGCTGACGGGTTCGAGAACAAGCCGTGGCTGAATACCGCAAACTGCGTCGACCGGAGTTGCCGCGCGGATGGAATCTGGCGCCAGAATCGCGCGAAGTTCGTGTTCGATGTCGAGCAGCGTCGTCGGCATTTGAGAGACTCAGTACATTACAACGGTGGCGCGGCGTCAAGCCGCGTGCCAGAAACAACGGGCAGCAAAGGACGACCTAGTGTGCTGTCCTGAAAATAGTTGCGATAACTCGACGCTGCCAATCGATTGGAAGGGCGCCACATATTGCACTCCGGGTGGCAAAGGAATTTCCGGGACACAACACTAGTACCTACTTCGGCGGTAAGCCGGTTTCCCAGGACTTGTCGAGATGAATTGCCACTGCGACCGCCCGGCTCGACGCGAGAACTCCTTCGAGGTTGTCGCACGACAACCCGAGTTTTTTACATTTAGCTTTACCGTTGTTTGTGCGATGAGCCTATTCGCACTCTCCAAGCCCGATGCCGCGAAAATGAAAACAAACGCGTAGACATCACATGCCTTCACCAGGACAGCCTCATAGGAAAGCGTTTCGTGAAAGTCCACTCTGGCGAAAGTCACACCCCCGAGTTGTGCTTCCGTCTCTCTTCCGACCAACTCCAGACCATTATTGTTCAGGTTGCGGACTACGCGCGCAATGTACGCCTCAGTAGATCGCCTGGCCTCAGGGTAATATCCCAGGTCGTCCGCATAAAAGATCGTCCCTCCACTTGTGGAAG
>DATDHE010000047.1:0-11139 GCA_036521695.1 Candidatus Acidiferrum sp.
GCCCGTCAAAGGCACCCAATATTTCCTCCCCCTTGGCGCCTCGGAATAGCCAATGCCCTACTTGTCATTCCGCGCGTCGCGAGGATCTCTGCGCCATCGCACGTTTTTTGCGCGAGGATCTGCCTTTCTGTCCTCCTGCCGCCGCATCATGAGGCAAATAACTTATGGAAATTCAAAGTAACATAGAACCATTGCAGTCGCTTCTCTTCGATGAGCGCGGACCATGTAAGCCGCCCAAGCTCTCGAGCAACTCGGCGCAATGCAGATTAATTGGCACTGTCTCGCCAATTCCTTAAATTGCCGCCAACTCCTTCCAATCACCTCACTTCCATCTGTCTCATTGTAACGGTACCACTCAATAATAGTTATTGACAGTAATACACAATCATGCTACTCTGCCTCATGCTCTTGTCGCAAATCAGCCTATCACGCTCCCCTTCAACCCGTTTTTCTGCCCTCTGGGTACGGCGTTTACCCCGACCCGGTCGGAGCTTCGGAGTTCACCCCGAGCGGCTCGGGGCGTTCAGCTCTTTTGCGAGCTGTTGTAGCGCGGGTCTTCAGACCCGCATCCTTCTCCGATCCTCTGCGCTCCTGACCTCGCTAGCCACTAACCCCTTTAGAATCTGCATTTACAAAAAACCGGGGGTAGGGAGTGCCTTTCTCTCCTTCATCGGGAGCCACGACCGGTCGAAGCGCCCAACCCACACATTTTCCCTCTCCACTACTCACTGTCTTCCAGAAACAATGTCCCTGGCGCCAACGTCAAACTAGCCAGCGGGCTAGTGTGCCCGGGAGGTCTCTAAATGGCCGGAACGCTTAGCCAGGATCTGCGCAGCGGCATTCGCATGTTGAAGAAAAGCCCGGGCTTCACCTTTGTGGCCGTTCTTTCGCTGGCCCTCGGTATCGGCGCCAACACTGCCATCTTCACGATCATCAACGCCGTCTTCCTGCACCCCCTCCCCGTCCAGGAACCCGCCCAGCTCGTCGAGATGTTCACTCGCGACACCAAAACCATCGACGCCAACGCCAACTTCCAGCTCACCCCCACGTCCCTCCCCAATTACGAGGACTACCGCGACCAGAACACCGTCTTTACGGGTCTTGCTGCCGTCACTTTCGCGATACCCCTCAACTGGGGCGGCCAAGCCGAGCCGCAGCAGCTCCAGGCTTCGATGGTCAGCCCGAATTTCTTCAACGTTCTGGGTGTCAAAGCCTATCGCGGCCGCTTTTTCTACCCGGACGAAGGCAAGAAGGTCGGCGCCGATCCAATCGCCGTCCTAAGCTACGCGCTCTGGGCGCGCCGTTTCGGCTCCGATCCCGGCATCGTAGGCCAGACCATGACGCTAAACGCCACTTCGTACACCGTCATCGGCGTCGCGCCGCCAAATTTCAAAGGCATCGTCTCACTTGCCCCTCCCGACGTTCTTTGGGTTCCCCTTAGCATGCGCGACTATGTCCTCTCCGGTCAGCTTAAGGATCTTGAAAATCACCGCCGCATGCGCTGGATCTCCATCGTCGGCCGCATGAAACCCAACGTTAACGTCGACCACGCTCGCGCCGCCATGAAGACCATTGCTTCCTCGCTCGAAAAGGAATATCCACGCGACAATCCCGGCCGTACCTGCGAACTCTACCCGCTCAACCAATCTGCCCTCGGGATCAACCAGCGCGCGCAATTCTCGCTTGCCGGCGGCGTCCTCATGGGCGTAGTCGGACTCGTCCTGCTCATCGCCTGCGTGAATCTCGCCAATCTCCTCCTGGCGCAAGCTGCCAAGCGCGAAAAAGAGCTCACTCTTCGCGCCGCTCTCGGCGCCGGACGATTCCGCCTGGTCCGCCAGCTCTTGACCGAGAGCACCCTGCTTTCTCTTGTCGGTGGACTGGCCGGTCTTCTCATTGCCCTCTGGGGTAAAAAACTCCTTTGGTCTTTCAGACCACCGTTTCTGGCCGAAGGCTCCATCGATATCTCCTTCGATTCTCGTGTTCTCTTTTTTACCCTTGCTGTCTCTCTTCTGACTGGCTTGTTCTTCGGCATCATCCCCGCGCTTAAAGCCTCCAACACCGATCTCAACGAAGTCCTGAAAGCCGGCGGTCGCGGCGGAACGATGGGTTGGGCGCACAATCGCATGCGCAGCCTGCTGGTAGTTTCAGAAATCGCGCTGGCCCTCGTCGCGCTCATCGGCGCCGGCCTCTTCCTTCGCAGCATGCAAAGGGCTCAGGAACTCAATCCCGGTTTCGAGTCGAAAAACCTTTTCCAATACAATTTCGATCTCGGCGCCCTTCGTTACACTCCCGACCACGGCCAGCAATTCTTCCGCGATGCCCTCGAGCATGCCAAATCCGTTCCCGGCGTTGCGGACGCTACCATTTCCTCCAATGGCGTCATCGGCGGAGGCCTTGCGGGAACCATGTTCCGCGAAGGCGAGCAGAGCGATCCCAACAACCGCGGCACTCTCGTCAGTTTTGACGACATCATGCCCGGCTATTTCTCCGCGCTCCGCATCCCCACACTGGCCGGCCGCGATTTCACGGATTTCGACCGCGAAAACACTAAAACGGTAGTCATCATCAACAAAGCCATGGCCGATCTCGTTTGGCCGGGCCAGGAAGCTCTCGGCAAGCGCTTCACCATTGTGGTCGACCCCCATCAATACGAAGTCGTCGGCGTCGTTGGCACTACGCTCGTCGGCCAGGTAGGAGAAGACCCTCAACCAGTCGCCTATTTTCCGATGCGCCAGCAATACTCTCCTTTTGCCGCTCTCACCGTGCGCACCACCGGCAATCCCGAAGCGGTGATGGGCGCCGTCCGCGCTCAAGTCAATGAACTCGACCGAAATCTCGCCCTGACCAACGGCCAGACGATTACGCAGCTTCTTGCGCAAGGCCTCTGGGCCGCGCGCATGGGCGCCGCTCTTCTCGGCCTGTTCGGCCTGCTCGCCCTCATTCTCGCCTCCATCGGAATCTATGGCGTCTTATCCTATTCCGTCACCCAGCGCACCAGCGAAATCGGCATCCGCATGGCGCTCGGCGCGCAGTCGCAACAAGTCCTGAAACTTGTCCTACGACAAGGCATGCTCCTCGCCGGTATTGGCGTTCTGGTAGGAGTAGGGATAGCCCTGCCGATCACCCGTTTCGCCTCAACCCTGCTCTACGGCGTCAGCGTCTGGGACCCCGTCACCTATATCGCCATCACGCTTCTGTTGGTGGCCGTCGCTTTCCTGGCATGTTACGTCCCCGCGCGCCGCGCCACGCGCATCGATCCCCTGGTCGCCCTGCGCTTCGAGTAACCAACATGTCCAAATTTGTGAAGTTCTGAAGCCCGCAAGGCGGAGCCAGGCGAAAATGGACCATGCCCTGTGGATTTCTGGACGCAGAGACACGCACCTCAGCCACATAGGACTCCGGGCCGCTCGGCCGTTTCAAGCTAATACATTTATTATCAGCGACTTACAGACCCATTGAGGGGAGGTTTCCGCGGCAGTTGGCATGCACTCCTCACATTCGAGTATGCACCACCATTGAAGGCAACGAGGGCTGCAGCCATGTCAGCCAAAAAACTCACCAGCACAGTTCACCGTCCTTCGGCAGCAAAACTTTTCTCTGCACGCGCGCTAGCGGCGTTTGCACTTTCCGGTATCGCGCTAACTTCCTGGACTGCCGATCGGCTATGGCCGCGCCACATGCGCTTCTCGGGGCAGCATCGCCATCTCGCCCCAAAAATCCACGGTCGAAACGTTGCGCTTCCGTTCTCGAACGAAGTGGCTTGCGCGGAAATTGCTTCGTTCGACGATCAACTGGAGGCGTTTCTTCGCTACGAATATCTGCGCGGGCGCGATCCCGACGATGCGTCCAACATTTTTCTAACGGCAGACCGGACTGGCAAGCGCGCACACTACAAGATTTATATGCTCGTCGAAAACGATCAGCTCACGGCCGTCCCTCGCCTGAATCGAATGGAAACGCACGGGCTCATCACGCACTACGAACTCGTCGCATGGACCAAGCAGGATCTCTCCTTTGCACAGCAGCAAAGCCGCATGTTCGAGAACGCCTACAACGTTCCGACGGAACAAAAACTGGAAAATCTTCCCTCCTTCCAATTGCTTCCCGCGCTTGCGGATTTTCTCGTTTTCAAATCGCAGACGGATTGGCGCGTTGTCGGTCAAAGCACGCGCGGGCCGCAGCCGCTCACGCATCATCAGGCGCTGCGCCTCGCTTCGGACATTCTCGACGTCGCCCATTTCTACAATCTGCCGCTCGATTATTTCCTCGGCGTCGGCGCCATGGAAAACAACTACATGGACGTGAACGGC
This sequence comes from Candidatus Acidiferrum sp., assembly GCA_036521695.1. Lineage (GTDB taxonomy): Bacteria > Acidobacteriota > Terriglobia > Acidiferrales > UBA7541 > Acidiferrum. The sequence continues at coordinate 4,311 of DATDHE010000047.1, forward strand.
GATCTCACGCACACCGTTTGGAAAAAACGCGCGGAACGCGGCGACATCGTTCTGGAGCGCGGCCGCAGACGCGTCCTCGTGAGCGACTACTCGATCGGCACGTGGCAAATTTCGCGCGAAACGCTGCGGGCGGCTCATCAGCTCTATTTGAAGGACAAGCGGCACTACGACGAGTTGCCGCCGCGGCTGCGTCCCTCGCGGGAACTCGATGTGAACTCCGTCGACAGCGAAGTGCTCACCACGTATGCCGGACTTGTTCTGCGCGATTTGCTGGATCGCTTTGGCGGCGACGTCGACCAAGCTATCGGCGCGTACAACGGCGGCATTCGCAATCCCAACCCGTCCTACGCGGCTGGCGTGAAAAATGTGGCTCTCTATGCGCGGCGCGTGCTCGAACACGCGCCGCTTCCCGCCGCAAAATCTCCCGCGGCCGCTCTGCCGAATGGCACGGTGTTGTAGTTTCGCGAACCTGAGAGCAGAGAGCTTTCTCTCTGCTCGGGCCGACAACTTCGCAGAAGCCAAGTGGAAAGAGAAGGCGTCGGCCCACTCCGCTCGAAATGACGGTTACTGTAGTGGCGGATGAAAAAAATCGGTGATGCGCCGTGCATCAGCGTACCTGACCGGAGGGTCAGGTTCTTAAATCGTGCGGGCCTGTACGTTTTCGATGTTGCCTCCGCTCGCCGCCCGCGACTAGAGTGATGGCAGCCCAGTTCCACAGTTCGCAAAATGAAATCTGTCTTAGGAATCGCCGCAAACAAGCCAAAAGCCTCGCCTCTCGAGGGCTCCGGCAATTTCCGCGTGCTGCCAGCCGAGTTTAATCCGCAGCAGATTTCGCGGCGCGAGTGGTGGCTGTGGCTCTCCGCATTATTGGTCACCACACTTTCGAGCGTGGCTTTCCTGCTTTCTTCGTTTACTTATTTTTTTCGTCACTCGGATCATTTCTACGAAATCCGCTCCGATCAAGCGCGTTGGGCCACGCTCTGCTTGCTTCTTATTTTCAATGCCTGGCTGGTGTATCGCCAATGGTCTTTCCGTCGCCTGCGGAGGCAATCGACGGAGCAGCATCTCGACGCACAAGCTATGCCTCAGCAGTTTTCGGAAGCGGCCGGACTCGATCCCATCACAGGGTTGTACACGCGCTCGTCTCTCGAGCAGCATTTGGGGAAAGAAGTGGCTCGCGCACGACGCCAAAATTCCGCGCTCAGCCTCGCCACTCTTCACGTGGATGAGTTCGCGCATCTTAGCGCGCGATACGGCAAGTCCGCGGTGGACGCCGCACTCAAGGAGCTTGCGCGCCGCTTGAAAAAAGCCAGCCGCGGCTCGGACATTGCCGCACGCCTCGGCGACGACGATTTCCTTCTGTTGCTTCCCGAATGCGGTGTAAACGAGGTCAAACAGGTTTTGAACAGGCTCGGCGCCGTCGAAGTCAGCTCCTCGGGCCAAAAAATTCCGCTCAATTTCACCACCGGCTGGGTTGACTATCAGCCCGGCGATCTGCCTGCCGATTTGCTCAAGCGGGCTGCGGAACTTCTTCATCTCTACGACACGGCCGCTCACGACAGCTTTTCAACAACCCTCGCACCTCATTAGTATCGCGCCTCACGGATCGCTTGAAGACTCATAATCTTGGCAGCCCGGCCCGGGCAAGGCCGGCCCCTACAAGTTCTTCTGAGGCTCCGTTAACACAGCATGCCTCTCGAGCGTCTTGCACCTCAGTCAAACCAAACTGTGAGGCGTGCCATGAACTCTCGTTCAGCAAAAACAGCTGGCTTCTTACTAATGCTTTTGCCTTTGCTGTGTTTCTCGCTGGCAGGTGCGCCTTGGCCTTCGGGAACCGGCTCGGTGGCGGAGATCGCCGCGATGCATATTGCTCGCGCCAGCCACACTTCGACGCTGCTGCCGAACGGCAAAGTGCTCATCGCCGGGGGATTTGCTGGCAGTGGCGGCGAGTACAATCCGTACCGCACCGCGGAACTGTACGATCCAAACTCGGGAACGTTTCAGTCTGTCGCGGAGATGAGCATCGGACGCTCGGGCCATACTGCGACACTCTTAAGAAATGGCAAAGTGCTGATGATTGGCGGCTGGACGGGACGTTACGACCTGCGCGGTTCTGCGGAGATTTACGATCCCGCAGCGAATACATTTACTCCGACGGAAAAATTGGTGATCGAGCGCGCGGGAAACACCGCGACGCTTCTCGCGGACGGCCGCGTGCTCATCGCGGGCGGCGAAGATCGCCAGGAAAATAAAATCGCCAGTGCTGAGATTTACGACCCGTCCACCCGAAAATTCACTGCGACCGGCAGCATGGCCGAGGCGCGTGCAGCGCACACGGCGACGGCGTTGAAAGATGGCCGAGTCTTGATCGTTGGCGGAAGCTCAGGCCATTACCCCTCAGAAAATGTTTATCGCTCCGCGGAGATTTTCGATCCCGCCACAGGACAATTCCGTTCCGCCGGCCAGATGACTGTGGCCCGGCACAAACATGCCGCGATTCTACTTCGCAGCGGAAAAGTTCTCATTGTCGGCGGTTCCGACAACCGCGATTGGCACGGAGAATATGCGAGCGCCGAAATCTACGATCCCGCCTCTGGGACATTTGCCGCGACTGGCGCGATGAATACTTCTCGCTTCAAGATTCCCGGAGCCGCCGCGCTACTGCCAAACGGCAGAGTGCTTGTCGCCGGTGGCGGCCCGTTTGCCGAGCTATATGACGAAACCACGGGCACGTTTACGAGAGTTCCGGGCTCGCTGGGAGCCGCGCGCTTCTTCGCCTCCGCGACGCTCCTGCCCAGCGGCAAGGCCCTGATCACCGGAGGCTACGCCGAAAGCGGCGGCAATCTTCCCGCCACGCCCGCCGCCTGGGTCTACCAACCCAGTAGTGCCTCAGCCTCCAACTAATGCGCTATCAGGGAAAGGGGCGGTCAAGAGGAACGAAGACAATTCCGAGGCCTTTAGATCTCCTAGCTCGTTTTACAGTTCGCGACACTGCACCTAGTCGCTCCACACCTCTTTAGTTGACTTGCTGGAAACTGACTCGCTTCCTCCGACCCCCAGCAAACATCCTTTTTCTAGAGTTGTTTCTTCGAGTGGTAAGATACGCTTGATCGAGGCTTTAGCGCAGATGGCGGGCCTTAACAAGAAGCGCGTTGAAGAGATTTTCACGAAGAGCAAGCCGGAGAAGTGGCCTTACCCAAAGATATTCGATGCTCTTAAAGACGCGGGCGTCGAGTATTACGAGACGGACGTCGCTACGCATGGCATCGTCTATCACCGGTCGGGAGACTCGGTGCCTGAGCCACCGCAACCGGGATTCACTCCGTTGAAGCCCAGAGCAAACTTCGATGCTGCGGGAGTTAATCTCGCTATCGAACGAAATAAAACTAAGCCGGATTACGTGGTGTTTCTGCAGGAAATCGCGCGCGCCGGAGTTGTTCGCTATCGCGTTGACATGAGCGCGAGAGCCGGGAGCTATCTGGCGGCTCCGGCCAGGCTTACGTGGAACCAGTCCCGCAGTTATCGCTTCCGCTGCCGCAGTGCAGCCTGCGATTTTCCTTCGCTGAATTGCCACTTCCCTTTAGAATTCTCCGGGCGTCGAAAGAGACTGCGCATTGCGTCAGGCAATTCATCGGAGGAGCGGCCATGAAGAAGGAGCAAGCGGGAAAATCTCCGAAGGTTCTGGTGATCGACGTGGGCGGCACGAACGTCAAGATGCTGGCGACGGGGCAGAAAGAGCCGCGAAAATATCCGTCTGGGCCGACGATGACGCCGCGCAAGATGGTGAGTCTGGTGAAGAAGGCCGTGGCCGATTGGAAGTTCGACTGTATTTCGCTGGGCTATCCCGGGCCAATCATTAATGGGCATCCGCTGCGTGAGCCCCACAACCTCGGGCGTGGGTGGGTGGGCTTCAACTTTCATAAAGCATTTGGCTGCCATGTGAAGATTCTCAACGATGCCGCCATGCAGGCGCTGGGCAGTTACGAAGGCGGGCGGATGTTGTTTCTCGGATTGGGGACGGGCTTGGGCTCCGCGATGATCGTCAACGGAATTCTGCAGCCCATGGAGCTGGCGCACCTGGCGTACAAGAACGGAAGGTCCTATGAGGACTACCTTGGCTTGCGCGGGCTCAAACGAATGGGGAAGAGAAAATGGCGCCGCTGCGTGGCCAAAGTAACGAAGAGTCTGAAGGTCGCGCTTGATGCGGATTATGTGGTGCTGGGCGGCGGAAACAGCAAGTTGCTGAAGAAGCTGCCTCCCGGTGCGCGGCTGGGAAACAACGAGAATGCATTTCTGGGCGGGTTTCGAATGTGGCAGAAAAATCAGGTGGCGAATCCTTTCTAAATTGTCCCGTTGCGCCTGTCATCAATAGGAAGAGTGCTCCGCCTCCCGAACCGGAGTTGGGAGCAATGCCAGGCGAACCCGGCAACTTCCAATCTCTGGCTTCCGCTTGTATATTGCAGCGGAACTTCGAGGAGGCTTTGGTTATGGAGCTCTGGTCACGGCGCAAATTTTTTCTTACTTCGCTTGCGAGCAGTTTTGCCGCGGGAGCGGGCAAAATGTTTGGTCGCTCGCTTCCGGCGGATGGAGCGGGGCGGCCCTCGCCGACGCCAATCGCGCCCGCGCAGGGCACGCGGCCGATCATTATTTCAAGCGCCAACGGTCTGCATGCTCTCGATAAAGGGATGGACATTCTTAAGAAAGGCGGCGACACACTGGACGCGGTCGTTGCGACCGTGACAATCGTCGAAGACGATCCGAACGACGATTCCGTGGGCTACGGCGGCTTGCCCAATGAGGAATGCGAAGTGGAGCTGGACGCCAGCGTGATGCATGGACCGACGCATCGCGCGGGGTCCGTCGCATCGGTGCGGCGTATCAAGAATGTGGCGCGGCTGGCGCAGACCGTGATGGAAAAGACGAATCACGTGATGATCGTCGGCGAGGGCGCGCATCGATTTGCGGTCGATGAAGGCTTTGAAGACATGAATCTGCTCACCGAGCATTCGCGGAAGATTTGGCTGGCGTGGAAGGCAGCGTCCTCGGTGAATTGGCGGCCTGGAATTGACAGCCCGGAATGGAAGGAGCACGTTACGGCGATTTTCGACGGCGACAAAGAGAAAATCGCTTATGCCGAGCGCGTCATCGCGCATCCGCCTACGGGAACGATTCCGTGCATGGCGGTGAATGAAAAAGGTGATGTCTCTGCGACTACAACGACTTCCGGATTAGCATGGAAAATTCCAGGGCGCGTGGGCGATTCGCCGATTATTGGGGCGGGATGCTTCGTGGACAATGAAGTTGGTGCGGCAGGCTCAACCGGGAAGGGGGAAGAAAATATCAAGATCTGCGGCGGGCATACCATCATCGAAATGATGCGGCGCGGGACATCACCCGAGGAGGCTTGTCTCGAAGCGCTGGCGCGCATCGCGCACAACTACAACAACGACAAGAAGAAGCTTGCGACGTTTCACATTTTCTTTTATGCGCTGAACAAGGACGGCGTGCACGGTGCTGCTTCGCTGTGGCGCAACCATTACGAGGAAAAGGGACACTCGGTGTATGCGGTGCACGATGGCACGCAGGCGCGGTTGGCGGAGTGCAAACCGTACTTCGACGAAATCAATGCGCATGGATAACGCTCACAGATAAAATGGTGTCATGGACCAAGCGAATATTCTGATCATCGGTGGTGGTGTCATAGGTTGCGCCATCGCGCGGGCCGTTTCCGCGCGGTGGGAGGATGTTTTTCTCGTCGAGCAAAATCCCAAGCTCGGCATGGCGACGAGTTCGCGCAACAGCGGCGTCGTGCATTCCGGCATCTACTATCCGAAGAATTCGCTGAAGGCGCGGCATTGCATCGAAGGCAACCGGCTGACTTACGAATTCTGCAAAAAACATAATGTTCCGTTTCGCCACACGGGGAAGCTCGTGGTTGCGGCGAACGCGCACGAAGAGGCGGATCTCGAGGCGCTGAAGAAAAAAGGCGAAGATAATGGCGTGGAAGGATTGCGGCTGATTGGTCCGGCGGAGATTCGCAAGCGCGAGCCGCATATTCGTGGATCGGCGGCGATGGTGGTGCCTTCGACGGGGATTGTTTCGGCGGAAGAGTTGGTGCACGCGTTTGCGCGCATGGCGGTGGGGCAGGGCGCAGAGATCGTAAACTACGCCCGCGTTATTTCGCTCGAGCCGGTTGCGGGTGCGATCCGCGTTGGGCTGCGTATCGGCGACGAAGAAGATGTGCAGGATGAAATGATTGAGGCGCGGTGTGTGATTAACGCGGCTGGACTTTACGCGGATGAAGTGGCGGCGCTGTTGGGGAATACATCGTGGAAGATTTATCCGGTGCGCGGGGAGTATTGTGAGGTGCGCGGGCCGCGAGCTTCCTTGATCAACGACCTCGTCTATCCGCTGCCGCACCACGACGGGCTGAGTCTCGGCGTGCACTTCACGAAAACGCTGTGGGGAACGTTTTTGCTGGGGCCGACGGCGACTTACGTCGACGGTAAGGACAATTACGAACGGGGGCGATTGCCTATCGCGGATTTTGCTCACAGCGCGAAGACGCTTTTGCCGGAAGTTGAGGAGAGCGATTTGCAGCTTGGGTATTCCGGGTTGCGTCCGAAGCTTGTGCCGCCGGATGGAAAGGGCATCGCCGATTTTGTGATTACGCGCGATCCGGCGGTGCCGCAGGCGATTCAGCTTGTGGGGATTGAGTCGCCGGGGCTGACCGCGGCGATTTCGATTGCGGAGCATGTGGCGCAATTAGCGGCCGAAGTCCTTGCGTGAGATAGAACGAAACGGATACGAACGGACGGGCATGGCCCTT
>DATDHE010000048.1:0-12816 GCA_036521695.1 Candidatus Acidiferrum sp.
CCAGTCTTGGGCGGGAGAGCTCCTTCAGCATTGAGACCGGCTTGCATCATGCGCATCCCCGTCAAGAGGGCGTGGTCGGAAGCGGTGACGGCGGCTACTCCGGGAACAAGCTGAACTTGCTCGATGACTTGTTTCACCCGCGCCACATATTCCTGCACGAATTTGGGGCCGGGATCATCGTAGATGGGCGGCGTCGGAAGATCGAAAGAGAGAAGGTGGTCAGTGCGGAAACCGGGATTTTGATGGAGAAGGTTATAGACAGTCTGGGTCATCAGAGCGGAGCCGATAAGCAGGATGAAAGCCAGCGCAACTTCGACGACGACGAGAGCGTTGCCGAGCTTTGATTGATGAGCTGTGCGGGCGGCGCCGAGATTTGTTCCTGTACCTTCTTTGAGAGATTCATTTGGATCCATGCGAGCGGCGCGTCGGGCGGGTGCCAGTCCGAAAATTAGGCCGGCGACAAGTGAAGAAAACACAGAGAACAACAGGAGAGTGGAGTCGACGGAGATTTCGCTGAGACGAGGCGTGCCAGCGGGAGCAATCGCGCGAAACAACTGTACGCCGCCCGCGGCGAGAACCATCCCGACAGTGCCGCCGAGAAGTGCAATCAGACAACTCTCGACTAATCCCTGACGGAGGAGGCGGCCACGCGATGCGCCAAGTGCTGCGCGAAGAGCCATTTCGCGCTGGCGCGCGGAACCACGCGCCAGAAGCAGGCTGGAAAGATTGGCACAAGCGATAAGCAACACCAGTGTGGAGGCACCGAGAAGGATGAGATAAACGGCACGAATGTATTCCACGCGAGATTCGAGAAGCGGTTTCGCCGTGAAGGTGATGCCAGATTTCAGTACAGGAGAGTCTTTGACGAGGCGCTCGGCGATGGTGGCGAGTTCCGCGTTCAGCTGAGTGATTTTCTGGCCACGCCGCAGTTTGCCAAGCAGTTGAAACATGAAGAGAGCCGGCTGTTGCTCGATATCGGGGGTGACCGCGACGGGGATCCAGACTTCATTCTTCTCCGGGAAATCGAAATTGCGAGCGGCTACGCCGACGACGGTGTAAGGCTGTTTATCGAGAACGAGAGCGCGACCGAGAATCGCGGGATCGGCAGAGAAACGGGTGCTCCAAAGCGCGTTTGAAAGAACGGCGACGAAGTTTTGTCCGGGCTTTTGGTCTGCGAGATTGAGCAGGCGTCCCTGCGAGGCCGTTGCCCCCAGTTCTTCGAAGAAGCCATCAGAGACGCTGGTGACAATCAGTTGTGCGGGAGCGCCTTGGCCGGTCAAGGTCTTGTCTGACTGCGTGTAGACCGCCGATTCTTCGAGGGCGGCAGCTTGCGAACGGATTTGCTGAAAGGCTGGCCAGGAATTCCCGAGAGAAAACGTGGGAAACATGGCCGTCTTAGTGGAAACGCTCAGAATGCGGGAGGAATCCTTGAAGGGCAGGGGCCGCAGAAGAGCGGCGTCAACGATGCTGAAGATCGTGGTGTTGGCGCCGATGCCGAGAGCGAGTGTTATGGAGGCGGCGATAGTGAAGCCGGGATTTTTGCGGAGCATACGGACGGCGTAACGCAAATCGTGAAACAGAGTTTCCAGCAGGATGCCACGTCGAGCTTCGCGAGTTTCTTGTTTGATGGATTCTAGGCCGCCGAAATCTAGGCGGGCACAGCGGCGGGCCTCTTCGGGGGCCATGCCTGCGGCGAGGTAGTCGGAGATTTGGCGTTCGAGGTGGAAGCGCAGCTCGGCGTCGAGTTGTTTCTCCGATTGTTCCTTGCGGAAAAGACGGCGGAGCCAATGCATGGAGGCGCCTCCTATTCGGCGGTTCGCAGGATCAGGGCTACAGCATCGGAGAGCCGCTCCCAATAAACGAGTTCGGTTTCCAATTGTTTGCGGCCTTTTCTCGTGAGCGTATAAAATTTTGCCTCGCGTCCGGTTTCCGATTCGCGCCAGTCGGCTGTGAGCCAGCCGCGGTCTTCGAGGCGGTGCAGGGCGGGATAGAGCGAGCCCTGGGGTACCTGAAAGAAATCCTTGGAGATTTGCTGGATGCGCTGGGAGATGGCGTAGCCGTGAATGGGGCCGAGCGCGACAACCTTGAGGATCAACATATCGAGAGTTCCTTTAAGGAACTCCGATTTTTCTTGAGCCATGCGGACACCTAGAAGTTCTACTCTTAAGCCTAGAAGTCCTACCTATATGAAAAAAAAGTCAAGATGTCAAGAATTGAGTTCAGAAGATATTTCAGTCTGCGTTGACGCGCCGAGCGGCGCGGCGTACGATTCGCGGCAATCATCTCTTGAAGAAAGGTACTTATGACTCAAGGACCGACACGCCGTGAGTTTCTCGGCTCGATGGCAGGATTTGCCTTGTTGCCGCTGGAGCAGGAAAAGCCCGAACTCATTCTGCATAACGGAAACATTTGGACGGTGAACGTGGCCGAACCGCGCGCCGAAGCCGTCGCGATTTCGCGTGGAAGATTTCTCGCAGTGGGAAGCAACAGCGAAGTGTTGAATCTAGCAGGAGCGGGAGTGCGAAAGATCGATCTTGGAGGAAAAACGGTCCTGCCTGGATTTATTGATGCGCATTCGCATCCCGCGGATGCCGGCAGGCTGCATTTGCGCATGGTGGACTGCGACCTGCGCTCCATTCAGGCGATTCTTGCCGCGCTGCGTGAGCGCGCGGCAAAGACGCCGGCGGGAGAATGGGTGCTGGGATTCAAGTACGACGACACGAAGACAGACGAAGGCCGAGCTTTGACCATGGCCGACTTGGATGCGGCGGGGCCGGACCATCCCGTTCACATCCAGCACCGTGGTGGCCATACGGCGTATGCCAATTCGCTGGCGTTTCGCAAGGCAGGGATTGATGAGAAGACGCCCGATCCGCCGGGTGGACAGATTAGCCATGATCTCACGACAGGAAAATTAAGCGGACGCGTTGCAGAGAGCGCGAACGATTACTTTGACAAAGTCATTCCGCTGAATTTCACGCGAGACGATTGCCGCGAAGGCGTGAAACTTATTTCAAAAATGCTGGCGCGTACCGGGATTACTTCGGCGACAGAAGCGCAAGGCACGCCACAGGACCTGCGCGCATATCAAGACGCGCAAGAGGTAGGCGACTTACTCTATCGGGCGTACTGCTTCATCAACTATCACTATCTCGACGCGATGATCGCGGCGGGTGTGCGAACCGGTCTTGGAGATGAATGGGTGCGCGTCGGGGCGGTGAAGCTGGTTTGCGATGGTTCCATCTCAGAGCGCACAGCGCGGCTTTCTGTTCCGTATGAAGGCAGGCCAAACGATTACGGCATCTTGGTGATGACAGAAGAAGAGATGTACACGCATGGCCGCAAAGCGCACCTTGCGGGGTGGCAGATTGGTACGCACGCGAACGGCGACGTTGGGATCGATACGACCCTGCGTGTCTATGAGCGTTTGCAACACGAATCGCCGCGGCATGATCCGCGCTTCCGGCTGGAGCATTGCACCGTGGTGAATGACGAGTTGATCGCCCGCATGAAAACGCTCGGTGCGATACCGACGCCGTTTTCGACATACGTCTATTATCACGGTGAAAAAATGCGCTACTACGGGGCAGAACGGCTGAACCACATGTTCGCTTTGCGCAGTTTCATCGACGCGGGGATTCGACCGACGCAAGCCTCCGATTATCCGCCCGGCCCGTTTGAACCGATGATGGCTTTGCAATCCGAGGTGACGCGTACCGACACCAAGGGCAGCGCTTGGGGACCGAAGCAACGCATCACGATTGAAGAGGCTATTCGCGTGGGCACTTTGAATGGCGCGTACGCTTCCTACGAGGAAAAACTCAAAGGATCGATCGAAACAGGAAAGCTGGCGGATCTGGTTGTACTTGGCCGCGATCCCCTACGCGAGAATCCATCCTCGCTGATCACGATTCCCATCGAGCGGACTATGGTTGGCGGACGCTGGTCTTTCGAGTCATGAACTGTTTTTGATGGGCGCGGATACAGGTGCTTCTGCGCTGAAGTTATTGGCTCCACTCTGCGATCAATTCAATTTCGACGCAGGACCCGAGTGGGATTTGAGCGACGCCAAAGGCGCTTCTCGCATGTTTACCGCGCTCTCCGAAGATCTCGCCGAAGAGTTCGGAAGCGCCATTGGCCACGAGATGCTGTTCGGTGAAAGACGAAACGCTATTCACCAGCACCATCAGTTTCACGATTCGAGCGATTCTGTTTAGGTCCCCGGTTGCTGCGTGGAGTGTTCCCATCAATTGGATGGCGATATCCCTTGCCGCCTCTTTCCCCTGAGAGGTGGTGAGATCGGCGCCGAGCTTTCCTGTCCAGGGCTGCCCGTCTCTCCTGGCGATGTGCCCGGAGACGAAGATCAAATGGCCCGTACGCACGAACGGCAAGAACGCTGCAGCTGGGGGTGCGACTGAAGGCAGAGAGATTCCTAGAGCATTTAATTTGTCGTAGACAGACATTTCAGTCTCCAGTGTTGGATTGCGGAGCCGCTTTGCTGGAAGAGTGTGATGCGTGGTCTGCAGATTTGGCGCCACTTGTCCGAGAAAAATCGACAACGGCCGTATTTCCGCCGCAGACGAGGAAGCCTACGCGCTCGCCAGGCTGAGGTTTGTAGCGGCCGGATAGGATTGCTGCGAAAGCAGCGGCGCCACCAGGTTCCGCAACGATGCGCAGGACCTTCCAGAGTGCTTGCTGGGCTTGTTGGATCGCTTCATCGGGAACGAGTATTGCGTTGCTGACAAACTTTTGCGCGATCGGAAACATCAGCTCGCCGACCCGCTTTGGAGCCAGTGAATCGGCGGCGAGGCCTCCTGCCGGACTATCAACCGGGTGACCGGCTTGCAATGCGTTATGCAACGTCGGCGCGGCTTGGGGCTCGACACTTACTATTTTGGTGCGATTCGCATACCAGGACGCGATGCCGCCGATCAGTCCGCCACCTCCGACAGCGACGAGGAGCGAGTCTAGATTGGGGGCCTGCTGCTCGAACTCGAGACCGACGGAGCCTTGGCCAAGCATCGTCTCAAGCTGATCGTAGGCATGCACCGTGAGCGCGCCCAACTCGGCGGCCCATCGCTCGCTGGCGGCTAGCGCTTCCGAGTAGCGCTCGCCAGTCACGACGAGATCCGCGCCGTAGCCCCGAATGCGCTCGATTTTTTCCGGCGAAGCGACGGTCGGGACAAAGATCTTTGCAGGAATGCCGAGTTTCATCGCTGCGAAGGCAACGGCTGCACCGTGGTTTCCACCCGAAGCCGCAATCACTCCCGCCGAAGGAATTTTTCGTAGCAGCAAGTTCGCGAAGGCACCGCGAGCCTTGAAGGAGCCGGAATGTTGAAGCAGTTCGAGTTTGAAAATAAGCGGGACGGAATCGAGGCCGAAATCGCGGCCGTCCACTTCGATGACGGGCGTCCGGCGAATGTGCGTGCGGATGACTTTTTCCGTCGCCGTGATTTGGTCGCGATCGATCTGCGTATGGGGCATGGGAGTTACTTCCTGGGATTTAGGGCGCGGCTACCGGGATCACTCGGCACGAGAAGGATGCGCTTTCTTGGCTTCATTTCGCGTGCTAGTATACTTAGGGAGTTGGCTAATTGTCTATATGAATCTCGAACTTGCACTCGCCGCACTTTCCAGCACAAGACGCCGGCAAATTCTCTCCTGGCTAAAGAATCCGCGAGGGCACTTCCCGGCCCAGGTTTACGGCGATCTCGTTAAGGACGGGGTGTGCGGCGTGTTTATTGCCAGGAAAATAAGGGTCAGCCAGCCCACCGCCAGCGAACATATGAAGATATTGCAGCGGGCGGGCTTGGTGCGCGCGAAACGCATCAAGCAATGGACGTTTTATCGACGAGATGAGAAGCGCATTAAAAGAATTAAGAAAATAATCGCTGCCACAATCTAATGGTGGGTTTTGCTGAGAGATTGTAGTTCTCATGGACTACTTGAGCGGGGCAAACTCCGCATCTACTAGATTTGCGATAGCACGTCAGGGTGCGACGACATCCTTCAGCTTGGGCTTAACCTGGATTGCGGCAAGACTCGACGCATCCCAACCACCCCCCAGCGCTTTAACTAGAAGCACGCTGGTCACCAGCCGCTGGCCTTGAATCACGGCGGCTTCCTGCTCGTTGTTCAGCAGGTTCTGCTGCGCGGTGACGACATCCAGGTAACTCACGAGCCCGCCTTTGTAGCGGTCCTCGGAAAGATCCAGTGTGCGGCGCGCAGCATCCACAGCGAGCTGCTGCGTATCGCGTGCCTGTTCGAGAACTGTTAGGCCTGTAACATCGTCTTGCACTTCCTGGAAGGCAGTCAGCACAGACTGGCGGTAATTTGCGATTGTGATTTCATACCCGGATTTCGCAAACTCCACCTGAGCGCGGCGCGCTCCCCCAGTGAAAATACTTTCGGCCACGTTTGCCCCCAGCGCCCAGAAGATGCTGGAAACGTTGGCAAGCTTTGCGACGTCGGCTGCTTGCCACCCCCCATTTCCAAACAAATTCAAAGACGGATAGTACGCCGCTTTGGCAACTCCGATCTGTGCATTGGCGGCAGCCATCTGGCGCTCGGCTTGGGCAATGTCAGGGCGTCTCTCGAGTAAGTCGGAAGGAAGACCCAGGTCAAGAGGCGGCGGTTCTGCCTTCAGTTCTCTGACCGGAATGTGGAAGTCCGGCGCAGGTTTGCCGACGAGCACGGCAATCGCATCTTCAAACTGCTTTCGCTGCTGCAACAATAGCGTGGCTTGCGTGCGCGTTGTCTGAAGGAGCGTTTCTTCCTGCGCGACGTCCAGTCCCGAGGCAACGCCGCCCTTGTGACGCGAATCCACGAGCTCCAAGCCGCGCCGCAATGCGTCCACGGTGCGGTTCAGAATTCCCAGCTCGGAATCGAGTTGCCGAAGGCTGAAGTAATCGCCAGCAAGCTCCGCGGTGATGACGAGCCGGACATTCCCGAGGTTTGCCGCGCTGGCTTGATACGACGCTTCCGCAGATTCGATCGTCCTGCGGCGCTGGCCGAACAAATCCACTTCGTAGCCCACCGTGAATGGCAGCGTAAACGAGTTTTGCGTAACTGGCTGTAGGGGGGGGACGGCACCGCTTGGCGGCCGGTTGCCGGAAATCCGTTGCCGGTAGGCGCTAGGGGCGATACCCAACGTGGGAAAAAGCGTTGCGACCTGAATGGCGGCTGCGGCGCGCGCCTGATGATAGTTTCCAATCGCTGCTTGCAGCGTCTGATTTGCTGCAAGCGAGTCCTTTTCAAGGCCGTTCAGTTCATCGTCGTTAAAAACTTCCCACCATTCGCCTTTGGGGACGGCGTCCTTTGGATCGCTCGCTCGCCAAGGCTCTGAAACGTCCCACTTAGCCGTAGTGGGCGCGCTGGCGCGCTCATACTTGGGCCCAACCGTGCAGCCGGCAAGAGGCAAAACGCAGCCGGCGGAGCATAGAAAAGGCAGGAAGAGTTTTCTTCGGCGTATTGCCATTACCGCTTAGCTCCTGACGCTCCATTCGTGTTCGGAGCTTTGGACGGAGGCCCTTGCGCCGGTGGTGCTGCTGTGGCGTCTGGTTGCGCGATTTGCTTGACGCGTACCTCTTGGCCTTCGTCGAGCGAGTCCGCGGGATTCAAGACGATCCAGTCGGTAGGCGCAAGGCCTTGTAAAACTTCAAGCGTTGTTCCGTAGTCGCGCCCGATGGTCAATTGGCGGAGGTGCGTTTTGTTATTTGCATCTACAACCACGGCGCGCAAGCCCTCCGCGCGGAAAAGCAGGGCGTTCACCGGCACTTGCACGCGCGAAGCCGCTATTTTTACTTGTAAGTGGACTTGAGCGTAACCACCTGGAAAGAGATGCGCGGTCTTGTTCGGCACGTCTACTTCCGTCAAAAGTGTTCTTGAGTTGGGATCGATGGCTTCCGCGGTGCGCACTACTTTTCCCTCAAAGCGCTGCCCGGGAAATTGCGTTAATTCGAGAAAGGCTCCGAGTCCGTTGCGGACCGCCGAGGAGTACAACTCCGGCACGCTGACGTAAACGCGAATAGGATCCGTCTGCGCCAGGGTAAAAAGCTCCTGCTGGGCGCCGCCATTGCCGGCGTTGATCAGCGTTCCAGTATCTATATTGCGCCGTATGATGACACCGCTGAACGGCGCGTAAACGTGTTTAAAGGATTCCAGCTCCTCGAGCCGCCGCACATTCGCCGCAAAAGACTGGACGGTCGCCGCTTTTGCCGCATAGTCGCCGACGGCATTATCGACTTCCTGTTTGGATACTCCGTCCGTTTTGATCAGTTCCTGATAACGAGAAGAAGTGATCTTGGAAAGACTTGCATTGGCTTGGGCAGTGTTCAGGTCGGCGCGCGCCTGCAAGAGTTGTTGATCGACTTCGGGCGTGTCGATATCCGCCAATAGCTCGCCCTTCGGCACCCGCGTACCGATATCGTGGTACCACTTTTGCAGGTAGCCGCTGGTGCGGGCATAGATAGGCGACTCCACATAGGCCTGGAGCGTGCCCGGCAGCACGAGGTCTTCCTGAGCGACCTCCGATGTGGGATGAGTGACTGCTACGGTGGGAATGGCCAGCGCTTCCGTGTTTTCGGCCAGAGCATGGTATTGCGCTCGCCGCTGGAACAAGGTGAACGCGCCCAAGATCACAAGGACAATCACGCCGAAAATTAGATAGGTGAACAGCCGCGTCCCTTTCTGGGGCCGTTGCCCTCCGTGTTCGGGTTCCATCTGTGATCCGCCTTCTTTCATTTTCTGGTACTCCGCGTTCTCCGCTCGCTCTTTTCCACTTAGGCTACCGCAGGGGATGGTGATTGGCTACGCTGCTTTCTCCGTTCACGCCGGCCATGAATCATCGAGAAAACGCAAGGAACAAAAAACAGCGTCGCAAAGGTTGCGAAAAGGAGCCCGCCAATCACGGCGCGGCCCAGCGGGGCGTTCTGTTCGCCGCCCTCTCCAAGGCCGATCGCCATCGGAATCATGCCGATAATCATGGCGAGCGCGGTCATGAGCACCGGGCGAACTCGCACAAAGCCCGCTTGCAAGGCGGCTTCGCGCGCCGATTTTCCTTCGCTCATCTGCTCGCGCGCAAACGAAACCATCAAGATACTGTTGGCGGTGGCCACACCCATGCACATGATCGCGCCCGTAAGCGATGGCACGCTGAGGGTCGTGTGCGTCAGCAACAAAATCCAGCAAATCCCGGCGAGAGCGCCTGGCAACGCGGTGATGATGATGAAAGGATCCAGCCAGGACTGGAAGTTCACTACGATCAACAAGTACGCCAGAATAATCGCACCAATTAAGCCGATACCGAGTCCTCTGAACGAGGTGCGCATCGTTTGGACCTGGCCGCGTACTTCGATGTGGCTGCCGCGCGGCAACTTGTTCTTAACTTCGGCAACACGCTTCAGGACTTCATCGGAAACGCCGCCTAGGTCACGGCCATCCACTGCGGCGTAAACATTGATCATGGGCTGCACGTTGTAATGAGAAATCTCCGCTTGCCGCGCCGTGGTGTTGATGTTCACCAGGTTTCCGATGATCTGTGGCGGAGTGCCGGGCGTGGTGCCGGTCACAGGTGTATTCTGCAGCGCCTGATAGTTGTCTACGCGATATTGCGGCGATTGCACGGCGACGTTATAGGCCACACCGTTCTTGGGATCCAGCCAGAATGCCGGCGCCGTCTGAAAGCTGGAGCTCAAGGAGACAAGAAGGTTTTGCGCGACGTCCTTGGCCTGCAGCCCTAAGGATTGCGCGCGGGTGCGATCCACATCCATGTGCAAAGTCGGCTCATCGAAGGCCTGCTGAACGTGAACATCGACCGCCCCGGGAATATGGCGAATTTCTTTTGCGAGCTTTTCTGCCACGACATAGTTGCCACGTTGATTAGCTCCCGTAACTGCGACGTCGATGGGAGCCGGCGTTCCGAAATTCAAGATTTGCGTCACGATATCCGCGGGCTGGAAAAAGAACTGAGTTCCGGGAAATCTTTGCGGCAGTTTTTCGCGTAGCTCGTTGATGTATGCGCTCGTCGGCTTGCCGCGTTCTTCCTTCAGTTGCACGAGGATTTCAGCGTCGGAAGTGCCGAAGGTTCCGGAGTTGCTGTAACTCAGGTTGATGCCGCTGTAGGGGACGCCAATGTTGTCGAGAACGGTTTGCAATTCTTTCGGAGGAATGGTCTCGCGGATCACCGCGTCAACCTGATCGGCCAGGCGCGCGGTTTCCTCAATGCGAAGACCCGTGCGCGCGCGGAAGTGCAAACGAATCTGCCCAGCGTCAACTTTAGGAAAAAAATCCCTGCCGAGAAAGAACACGAGGCCGACGGACAGAACGCAAAATAGCAGGAAACAGGCGCCAAACAATTTCGGCCATTCCAAAGCTGAATTCAGTCCATGGCGGTAGCCCTCGCGAAACCTCTCAAAGCCAAGCTCGAATTTTTGCTGGTAGCGGCGGAAAAATCCCTGTTCTTCACCGATATGCTCTTCGGGCTTGTACTCGTCCGCGCTGCTCAGGAGATACATCGCCATCGTTGGGACGATGGTTCTGGACCACCCGTAGGATGCGAGCATAGCGAAGCTGACCGCTTCGGCCAGCGGTACGAAGAGGAATTTCGCAACGCCCGAAAGAAAAAACATGGGAAGGAAAACAATGCAAATGCAGAGGGTGGAAACGAACGCAGGCACCGCAATTTGCTGAGCTCCATCGAGAATGGCCTGGACGGTTTCCTTGCCCATGGCCAGATTGCGATTGATGTTCTCGATTTCCACGGTGGCGTCGTCCACCAGGATGCCGACAGCCAGCGCCAGTCCGCCCAGAGTCATGATGTTGATGGTTTCCCCGAGAGCGCTAAGCATCAGAATGCTGACGAGAATCGAGAGCGGAATGGAAACCGCAATGATCAGCGTGCTCTTCCAGTTCCCGAGGAAGATCAAAATCATCACTGCCGTCAGGCACGCGGCGATCAGCGCTTCGCGCAGGACTCCCTGGATGGAGGCGCGCACGAAAAGAGACTGGTCAAAGAAAGTCGAGATGTGGAGGCTCTCCGGCAATGAGGAAGCATAGTTCTCTAAGACCTGCTTGACGCGGTCCACGATATCAAGAGTCGAAGCGCCGCCGGTCTTGTATGTGGCCATGAGCACGCCGCGTTGCCCGTTCACGCGGACGACATTGGTCTGCGGACTGAATCCGTCGCGAACATGGGCGACGTCTTTCATGTAAATCGTCGCACCGTTCACGGTCTTGACCGGCAAATCGTTCAGCCCTTCCATAGTCAGCGGACTGCCATTCATCTCGACGAGATACTCAAGGGAGCCAAGCTTCACTGTTCCCGTCGGCAAAATGAGGTTTTGCGCGTTGATGGCGTTTACGATGTCCACCGGGGATAGCCCCTTGGACTGGAGGGCCGCGGAATCGATATCCACGGAAACGAGGCGCTGCTTTCCGCCATAAGGGAAAGGCAGTGCCGCGCCCTGCACGGTGGCAAGCTGCGTACGAATGAAATTGTTCCCGAAGTCGAAGAGTTGTTGCTCGCTCAAGCTGTCGCTGGTTAATCCAATTTGAATGACGGGAACGGTTGACGCTGAAAAGATGGCCACCAGAGGAGGTGTGGTGCCCGGCGGCAGGCTTTTCAAGATGGTTTGCGCGATCGCCGTGGTTTGAGCCAGCGCGACTTGCACATTGGCGGTCGGCTGGAAGTAAATCTTGACGACGGAGATGCCGTTGAGAGACTGCGACTCGATGTGCTCGACGTCATTCACCAGCGTTGTGACGGAGCGCTCCGAATTGCTCGTGATGCGCTGTTCCATCTCCTGCGGCTCAAGCCCTGCGTAGTTCCAGACCAGGGTGATCACGGGGATGTTGATTTCAGGAAAAATATCCGTCGGCGTGCGCAGAAGAACTACCGGCGTCAGCAGGACGATGACGAGCGCGAGAACCACAAAGGTGTAAGGTCTCGCAAGCGCTAATCGGACAATCCACATACAATTTCGAAGGTTCCTCTAAAGGGCTATTTGCCCAGCCACCCAAATTGGAACGGTTCTTCCGTCGGGTGCTCTCAACTTAGATTCCTGAACTCATTTGTTTGGGTACGCCCTAACCGCCTGATACGATATATCGTCCGCACAAATAGTCAGCATAGAAATCGTTTATCATCCGAGCATTCCTGCCTACTTCACGAGCCATTCGATTCGAGAGCAAGCCGTCGCTGCACGGCAGCCAAACCTTTACAGGTCAATCTGTTAGCCGACAGGTCAGGCCGCCCGCGGTCCTATCTTACTCCGTTTTGGATGCTCCTGATTTGAGGTCAGTCACATTCAGTTTTTCGGCCAATTTGGACGGCAACTTTCTCTCTTTCTAAACTTTCCGAATGCATGCGTCTTTCGGGTATAGTCCTTCGTCATTAGAAGATTTGCCGCGTCTAACCAATCGCGAGAGCTTTCTTAACAGGACGTTTAGAAAAGGAGCTTAGACTGTGCTTTCCATTCGCAACCTTGCCAAAACCTATTCCGGCGGCGTCCGCGCGTTACGCGGCGTCTCGCTCGAGATTTCTCCGGGGATGTTCGGATTGCTGGGGCCAAACGGGGCTGGCAAGTCCACATTGATGAAAATTCTCGCCACGCTTCTCGATCCAGATGCGGGAACAGCAAATCTAGACGGACTCGACTTGGTGGCGAACAAGGATGCCACACGCCGGCTTCTCGGCTACCTGCCGCAGGAGTTTGGCGTGTATCCGAAAATGTCCGCGGTCGACATGCTGAACCATCTGGCGGTGATGAAAGGAATTACAAAGAGCGGGGAACGAAAAGAAATTGTCGAGGGATTGCT
>DATDHE010000049.1:0-10910 GCA_036521695.1 Candidatus Acidiferrum sp.
ACAACCGACTTTCGGCTCAGCTTTCAAACCAGTTTTCGAAGGGAATGCACGAGAAGCAGAAGAAAAGTAAGCAGATGCGTTAAGCCAAGGCAAAGAAACTGCACGCGGGCAAAACACTCGGAGGGGCGGGAGCGACCCCACTTTTGACGGCTTTCAGCCGCCCAAAGTTCGGCGGGGTCGCTCCCGCCCGCCCCGAGCCGCTCGGGGCCGTGTTTTGCCCGCGTGCCGGAGATCAAACAATACAACTTGTACTGCGGAATGTAATGCATCACGAATAACAAAAGGAGAAGAAGCGCATGGCACTTCTGAAAGCACCATCGAAGGAACCAAAAACTACAACCCTTCAGGTCCGCCTGGGGGAAGAAGTCAGACGCAATCTAGACAGATACGCCGAATTCATCGACGCCAACTCTTCCTACGTGGTGAGCGAGGCGCTCAAACTGTTGTTCAAGAAAGATAAAGACTTCAAACACTGGCTAGGCCAATACGCCAGCAATCACAACCAAGTAGCAAACCAAGGAGACGCTCGTACAAAGACTGCGTAATAGATATGAATCTTCGTTCAACCCAATTCGGAATGCGCGGGAATACAGCGTCGTCAAGACGGCATGCCTCGCGCCTTGCAGTTGACAGCCACTCGAATCCTATTGGCCTCGAAGAACAGATCCCCCAGAGGCCGGGATCCCAATTCCCGGACGTCTTGCATGCCGCGTTAGAATCCGCGACCACAGCGGTGGAAAGACTAAGCGAGAGACGCCTTCTCACTGTTCATGAGGTCGCAGCGCTATTGCAGGT
Organism: Candidatus Acidiferrum sp.; assembly: GCA_036521695.1. Taxonomy (GTDB): domain Bacteria; phylum Acidobacteriota; class Terriglobia; order Acidiferrales; family UBA7541; genus Acidiferrum. Next base: position 796 of record DATDHE010000049.1, read on the forward strand.
TCCGGTCTCCTGGGTTTACGAGCGAACTAGAAGGCACGGGTCAGGACAACTGCCCCACTTCAAGATAGGCAAATACCTCCGGTTCGAAGAACACGCCATGTTGGATTTCATTCAGAGGCAGCGTTGTGCTTGATTCCGCGAGGTACGTGCGTATGATGTCGGTAGGTATCGCAGGGCCAAGACGAACTTCGGGGGAAAGAGATACACCGATGATTCGTCACCGATACCAATCCGGCAGTTTAGTAATTCGAGGAAAGCGGAAGAAAATCTGGGTCGCTCGTTGGAGGGAACCCGTGCTCGCGCCCGATGGGACTCTGAAAAGCATTCGACGTTCAGAGATCATTGGCACGCTGGCAGATTTCCCCACAAGACGTCAGGCCCGCGCTCTGCTCGAATCCCGCCTGCATAAAATCAATCACACGCTTCAAAAACCGCAATCGTCGATGCAGTTCCGCGATTTCGTCAGCTCACAGTGGGAGCCCGCCATTCTTCCCACACTGAAGTTTGCTACACAACGTAACTACCGACACCTCATACGACGCCACTTGTTACCAGTCTTTGGTGATCAACCCATGTGTGATATCAGGCGGCAACACATACAGGGGTTTGTCATGGAAAAGATGATTCGCCAGGGGTTTTCCTGGAAAACGTCTCTTCATCTCCGCAACCTCGTGAGCAAGATATTCACCACGGCTGTGGACTGGGATTACGTGCCAGTGAACCCTGCACGTGGCGTAAAACTTCCTCAGAGGCCCATTCGCCAACCACTCCGATTCCTCACAGTTGGCGAGGTAACGCGCTTGTTGGAAGCTCTAAGGGAGCCGGAAAGGACGTTAGTGCTAACAGCCGTTTTGACTGGAATGCGGATCGGAGAGCTGCTTGCGCTGCGCTGGAGAAATGTGGACCTCGAACGCAAAGTCATTCGCGTTCGTGAAGCCGTTTATGAAGGCCACAACTCGACACCAAAAACGCAGGGCAGCATCCGCGACGTTCCTTTAGGACCGGCACTTGAACAAGCACTTCGCCAGCATGGCGTGCGCGGCCGGACTTCAGATGATTCTCTCGTCTTCCCCAGTCGCAACGGAAGCTATCAGCGACCCGGAAATCTGCACAAGCGCCACTTGCATCCGGCATGCGCGAAGGCAGAGCTCCGAAGTTTCAGCTGGCATGACTTCCGACGAACGCATGCGACGTTGCTTAGCGACATGGGCGAACCGTTGAAAACGGCGCAGGCGCAGCTTGGACACGCAAGCCTCAGCACAACCGCGGAACTCTACGCGCAGGCAGTTCCAGCCTCGCAGAGAGCCGCTGTGGAAAGGCTTGAAAAGGCTGTGGGCTTCTTAGTGGACCCAAGTGGACCCAAAACAGAAGGGATCATTCAACCGGGGAGCTTGCTAATTCAATGAAGGGAAGCTATTTAGATGGCGCGCCCGGAGAGACTCGAACTCCCGACCTTCTGGTTCGTAGCCAGACGCTCTGATCCAACTGAGCTACGGGCGCGCGGTTTAGAAATATTAACATAGCGATGCGCCGCTCATCCACCCGCTCCGAAACCAGGTAGCCGGTTGGCTTGCAGCTCTGTTGCTAGCTGGCAATATGGACTTGCCAAGAGTCTAAAGCACGGCCTCTGCCGTGTGAGCTGCCCGAAGATTCACAGTCTTGTGGAACCGATGGAGGGTTTTGACAAGCACTAGGTTTTGCTTTCTTCTCTGGCTTTTCGATTCGGTCGACCACTAATCGAACTCCTTCACCAAAGGGCCAGTAGACTTTGCCAGTTTCAATCTTGCCGACGAAAACGACAAGGACTACCCACATACCCTCCGGGAACTTGTGAAACAACCTCCTAGCGCTGCCCTCTAGCTCCTCATCAAAGTCCACCCATATCTGCGGATCATGATCTGAGCAGCACGTCGGCGATTTAAGGAGCGAGACTTCGAACATGTACGAATAGGTGGCACGAATCCGTATTCTCTTTCCTGAAAATGCGGACGGGTCCTTGGCGAGCTAACAATAGGTCACGTCCTGTGGCGCAGCCACGGGTTGGTTACCTGCAAGCGTCAGGCAGCTTGATAGGAGGAGCGACAATGTGAACAGGCGACGCCACATCTGTTTATCTTTGTTTGGGGGTCTTTGTCGATAGAGTATAACTCAAAACTGATTAGACGAAGTTGTAGTGCGCCAAAGAACGCAGTCATCGGAAAGTGTCCCGAAACTCATTGGGAAATCGGCGCGCGCTCCGCGCGTCCGGGAAACACGCCATCCACGAGTTGGCCGTCCTTCAATACCGCAACGCCATTGACTAGCACGAACTGTATCCCTGCCGAATACTGAAGCGGGTCGTCAAATGTAGCTTTGTCGATGATGCGGTCGGGATCGAAAACTGTGATGTCGGCGTCGGCGCCAAGGCGAATCCGTCCCTTGTCCTTAAACACGGGGGCTCTTTTCTCCAGCCGTTGTGCCGGCATCAACGTCATTTTGCGCAGCGCCGTCATCAAGTCGAGCACTTTTTCTTCTCGAACATAGTGTCCGAGCACTCTGGAAAATGTTGCTTGTCCACGAGGATGCACCTTCGAACCAGTAATCGGCATGCCATCGCTGGCGATCATCACGATGGGGCTTGCCACGGCGGTTCGAGCCGCTTCTTCCGGAATCGAATGGATGACAACGATTCCGCCTTTCTTTCGATATTTTTCAAACGTCTCCGCCGTCAATCGCTCCCCGGTCTCCGCCCACTGCACATCTTTATATGTGATTCCCATATTTTCTTGCCAGCCGGGATCGAAAATCGCGGACTCCAGCGCAGTGCTTCCCGCCGTATAGGGATAGCATTCCGTCGTCACATCTAGCCCATGTTTCTGCGCGCCTTCCACCATCGCGATCAATTCCGGCGTAAACTTCAACCCCATGCTGGTGATGTGAACAACATGTAGCGGCGCGCCAGTTGCGACTGCCGCTGCAAGAACCTCTTCCAGCCCCGCAACTCCCGTCGTGGGCTCTTTCAAGCCGGCGTATCGCAGATGCACGTGCACGGACGCGCCGTACTGTGCCGCGATTCGGAACATCTCTACGATTTCCAGACGCGTGGCTCCTGGCGTGTAGTTCACTCCCATTCCTTCCGCCAGAGCGCCCTGACGAAAGCCCTGCTCCACGTCTGCTTTCATTTGGGCGAGTTCCGCGGCGGTTGCTTCGCGATGGGCTGCCTCGCCCGTAGCCAGCATGCTTCCCGATTTATCTTGCAGAACCTTCATGCGCACAGGAATGTGCCCAATGCTTACGCCGAAATTAATAAGTGACTTCCCTTCCCGCTTTGCGTACCACCCGGCCACGTCAGCGGTTCCTGCTTCCAGCTCCAGCGAAGTGGCAACACCGTCGTGCGCCTGGAATTGATAGTTCCTCGGCTCTTGCCCGTGCTCGTGCAAGTCGATAAATCCCGGCGCAACGACCAGCCCCTTCGCATCCAGCGTCGCTTTAGCTGGCAGCGCACTGGACGAAATCGCGCGAATTTTCCCTCCACTAATCCCCACGTTGCGCACCGCATCCAGCCCCGATTCCGGATCCATCACGCGTCCATTCGCGATGACCACGTCGTATCTTTCGTCGTCGGCCGCGAGCCCTGCCCCGACTGCATAGCTCAAGGCCATGCCTAGACAAACAAACGCAGACGCCACAGTCCCAGCAATTCGAAATCGCCGCTGCCGCATTTTTCAACCCCCTCGGTTTTGCGGCGCCAAGTCTCTTTCCTCCAAGCCCGCGGTGTCAAAGGAAATCTGAGTCGTATTGGATGGAATCCGCCGTTGCCCGGAGAAAAAGGCTATTGCTTAGTCGAAGTCGGTCTACCGAAATCTTCAGGAAAAATAAAAACCCGGGCCGCTGGGGGGAGCGACCCGGGTGGGGGTTACTGCTGAGGGGGGCCGGAGGAAACTCTAGAAATCGTTAATTCACTTGGTGCACGGTCAGCATGCAAATCTTTCTCAGCTCTTCGTATGTGAAAAACGTCTCCTCTTGTTCTCCCGCGCATTCTCTGTGTCCTAATCCAGACTCATGCGAGAGCCGCGAGAGCTCGTCTTCAGAAATTCCAAGCAGCAGAGCCGCCCGTCCTTGCGTCACATACTTTGGCACTTGGCTATTCATCATTCCTCCTCACGCGGGAAGCAATGCCATAGCATCTTGTTCAACGGCCAGGATCATCGCCTTATAGATGTCCACATCCCAGCCTTCGCCAATTCTCATCCGAACCGTTTCACCGCCATCTTTCAGCAGCGTGCCCCGTAGCGGCACCCTGATGTCTCCTAACGCCACTTGCAGCACCACAGGCTGCCCAACCCACGCTGCGTACGCGCTGTCCATTCCCCCTCCTGCAGATGTTCAGGCCTCGCTGACGGGAACAGAATCGCTGAGCGCACCGGGTGCGACAATGGTACAGCGAGGGTACTAGCCTAGTAAGTTGGTACTGCTCAGTTTCCACAGCAGGAATTTTTGCCGATTTGATACAGAAGTACGCACGTACTGTTTTTTAAGGACGCAGGGTCCATTGGGCAAATAGGTTGCGCATGGCATTCTCCTGCCATGACGAGTCCCGATTCTTCCGCACTGAACGGGCGACCAGCACCCTCGTCCGAAAGTACAGGTCTGGGCCTGGCGTTAGGCGGCGGGTTTTCTCGAGGATTCGCCCACTTGGGCGTTCTGCAAGTCCTCGAACAGAATCACATACCAATTTCTTATATCGCTGGCACCAGTGTAGGCAGCATTCTTGGCGCGGCGTATGCGAGCGGTGCGCCACTGGCTCGAATTATAGCCACTTGCCGCACGATTCGGTTTCGCGACATTGGCCGATGGCGCGTTTCCCGCCTCGGACTCGCCAGCAATCACCGCCTAGGAGACCTCATCGAGCAAGTCTTCGAATCGAAGCGCTTCGAGGATCTGCAAATTCCAATGGCCGTCGTCACCACGGACCTGGCCAACGGAGAACCCGTCGTTTTCACTCACGGAAATCTCTCCGAAGCCATCCGCGCAAGCTGCGCTTTCCCAGGCTTGTTCGAACCCGTTAAAATCGGTACGCGCTGCCTCGCCGATGGAGGCCTGGTCGCGCAAGTTCCCACACGCGCCGCGCGCGATCTTGGCGCCCAGCATGTCATCGCCGTTTCGGTTGGCGTCGAAGATGGGCAGCGCGGCGCTCCATCCAACATATTTCAAGTAGTCTGCCGCGCCGTCAGCGCCGCTCAGAAGCACCAGCTCGAAATATGGGAGCGCCACGCAGACCTGGTTCTGCGCCCCGACGTCCAGTCTCTCGCATGGGATGATTTCGACCGCGCCGACGAAGCCATTGAGGCCGGTGCCGCAGCGGCTCGCCGCGCTCTCCCCCGAATCCAGAAGCTACTCAATCCGCCTCAAGACGCCCATGCGGAATTCCAGGCCCGGCTAGAAGCTGAAGCCCAAAGCTATCTCTGGCTCGCGGAGGCATCTCGATGATTCGGATGGCCTCCCTATTGGCGGCCGTAATCGCTTCACTGCTTCTCTGGCATGAATGCGGAGAAGATGTTGGGGTTTTCTGCTACCGTATTGGATTGGGTGCTTTTGCGACGTTGCGCTCAAATACGCTCGTCCCTGTGCCTGCTTCTCAAATAAACTTTTCGAGGAATCGTTCCGCTTGCTCCAATCCATCCTCCACTTTCTCCACTCGCTCTACAGTACAGACGGACTTCGAGAGCTAATTCGCTCCGGGGGCGCTCCTCTCGTTTGCACTATCGTTTTTATCGAAACCGGTTTTTTTGTTGGCTTTTTTCTTCCCGGCGACTCGCTTCTTATTACCGCCGGCATCTTCTCCTACGCGGGCGTTATTCCCCTCAAGTGGCTTCTGCTTCCAGTCATGCTTTGCGCCATTGCCGGTGACCAGGTCGGCTACTGGATTGGCCGCTGCGCCGGCGCTGCCCTCTACCGCCGCGAAGATTCCTTCTTCTTCCGCCGCAGCCATTTGCAGCGCGCCCATGATTTCTACGAAAAATACGGCGGCCGGGCGGTGATTCTTGCGCGTTTCGTTCCCATCGTTCGAACATTCTGTCCGCCGGTTGCCGGCGCCGCAAAAATGCCTTACTCGCGCTATCTTCTCTTCGATACTATTGGGGGCGTCTTTTGGATTGGAGCGACGATCCTTGGCGGATACTCCCTTGGCCATTTCATCCCCAACATCGGCCAATACATTCACTATGTTATTGCGATAGTTGCTGTCATCTCTATTCTTCCAGCCATCATCGGCGTGCTCCGATCCAGGAAGACCTCCGGTACTCCACCTAACCCGGGCGTATTCAACCACAAGGTTGAATAACTTATGCCCGCCCCGAAGCTCCGTGCAATTATCTTTGATATCGGCCGCGTCCTCGTTCGGATTGACGTCGCGCGAGCTATGCAGGGACTTGCATCGGGGACAGCTCTCTCTCCTGCCGAGCTTTGGTCTGCCATAGAAAAGGACCCTCGCTGGCCAGACTGGCAGGAAGGGCGAATGGCTCCCCGCGACTGGTATCTGCATCTCGGCAGGCGACTTGGTGGCGACTTTACCTTCGAGCAATTCACGGAAATCTGGAATCGCGTTCTCGATCCTGCCCCCATCCACGAAGATGCCCTATTCCAAAGGCTCTCCAAGACCTATCGTCTAGCACTTCTCTCCAACACGGACCCCATACACGTCCAACATCTAGAAGCTAACTACACCTTTTTCAAATTCTTCCCGACGCGGATCTATTCCTGTTCGGTCGGCGCCAGCAAACCCAATCCTTTGATCTACCGAGAGGCTCTTCGCGCTCTCAAAATCCTAGCGCCGGGAGCCGTTTATATCGATGACATTGCAGCCTATGTCGAGGCCGCTCAACGTCTTGGAATGGGAGGCATACAGTTTCAATCCCCGCCGCAGCTGATTTCCGATCTCAAATCCCTGGGCGTCGAATTACCCTGAGCCGTCTGGAAGCGTAAGAAACTCCAAAACGGGTCTTTCCAGAGTAAAGATTGCTAGGACTAGTACTGCCCTGTTCGAATGGCCTTGCAGGCCCCTCAAAGCAACCCTCATTTATTCATCAATTTACGGGCATCTTCGCTCCATGTTCCCTGTTCCCCATTTGGCTGGTCACTTGCTCCCTCTGTGTTGCGGGCCGATTAAAAATTAAAATCGTTCGCCCACATCAGGGTGAGGAGAAAACACTTTTTATGGTAGAGGAACACATCATCGAAACGAGAAACGGTTCATCTTGGCAGCTGCCGGCGATCATCGTACTTGGCTTGGTTGCAATTGCCGGGTTGGGATTCGGTTGGAATGCTTCGTCAAAGCTTGACGCTACGCAGCAAGCAGTCGCGACGGAAGTCAAGACCGCGCAACAGTCGACGCAGCAGGACATGTCTTCTTTGAAAGACCGGATTGCGCAGGATGAGAAAGCCAATTCGGATCTCCAGGGCGATCTGAAGGTTGTCACCGACAAGCTAAAGATTACTCAGGGTCAACTCAAGAAGGCGCGCTTAGCGGCTGAAGCGGCTGCGAAGCAGAACGACGAGACGACTCAAAAGCTCAGCGCTCTTGACACGTCCGTTCACACGGAACTGGCGACGAAGGCAGGCCAGGATGACGTGAAGAACGTCGACACCAAGGTTACCGCGGTGAGCACTGATTTGAACACCACCAAGGAAGACTTGAAAATGGCCAAGAGCGAGATGGGCACTCTTATCGCTCGCAACCATGACGAAATCGACCAACTCCGCCGCCTCGGCGAGCGCGACTACGTCGAATTCACCATCGCTGGCAAGAACAAGCCCCAGAAGGTCGGCAACATCACCGTCGAACTCAAGGGCGTAAACGAGAAGAAGAACCAGGTCAACATCGCCATGACCGTTGAGGACAAGCGCTTCGAGAAGAAGAACCGCGCTCTTAACGAGCCCATTTTCTTCTACATCTCTGGCACACACATACCCGAAGAGATCGTAGTGAACAAGGTTGGCAAGGATCAGGTCAGCGGCTATATCAGTATTCCCAAGGCGAATGCACAGCCGGCCAGCACGTCCACCACTTCCGGAAAGTAAACGAGAACAAACAACCGCCGGCCATTTCGGTCGTCGAAGCATCGAAGCGGGCAGGGATTCCTGCCCGCTTTTCTTTTGTGGCCTTTCTCGCAAGTTTTTTTGGACCCATTCCCCGGTTTCCCTTCAAACTCCGCTAAGATGGAAGCTCTCACAGCGGAGAATGGCTTGCATCAAACTTCCTTCATCCTGTACATCGCGATCGACGACCTAATTCCCGCCCGCGGAAAGAGTGTCCCTGGACTCGATGAATTCACAGCCGCCCTCGATCATCGCGGCATTCCAGCGGTCTGGCTTACCAGCCGCACGCGCCTCCAGCTGGATGATCCCCGTCGCAAACTAGCGCACACCCACCCCTTCATCGCCGAAGATGGCTGCGGTGTTTTCCTGCCTGAAGACTATTTTCACCTGCGACCACATGCGTCCACTTCGCAGCCGCGCGGTATACCCACCGTCCGCCTGGGCCGCTTCACCTGCTTGCCCGTAGCCGAGCAGCAGCCCGCAGCTTCGGATGCTCTGGAGAACCTCGCTGCCGAAACGGGCGTCTCAGTCGTGCCTCTGCGCTCTCTCCCTCCGCGTGAGCTGGCCCAAAACGCGAATTTGCCGCCCCGTGAAGCGGAGCAGGCGCGGCAGCGTGACTTTGACGAACTGTTTTTCTTTGCAGGGGCTTCTCAGCAGGACATCGAGAACTTCCAGTCCGTTGGGCGCGGCCGAAATATTCAGCTTCGCCAGCGGGGCGTGCTGTGGTCACTGGCCATCGGTGCGAACGTTCTCCGTTGCGTTGGCGAGCTTTCCAAGCTCTACGACCGCGCCCTTCGGTCCCACGCCCGAAGTTTTGGAATCGCCACGCCGGGCCAGGAAGGGGCCCTTTTCGCGGCCTGCGACCGTGCGATTCTGCTGACAGACAAAAGTGAGGATCAAGCTGATATTTCTCCTGGCCAAGTCCCGACGCACTCGAATCAAGTAATGGAACTACCACTGTGGGCCCCTGACACATGGGAACAAGTCCTCGCCGATCTCTCGTCGAGAAGATAGACCGTCAACGAAGACCACATAACCTTTGGAAATAAAGTGTCGGGAATGCGACCGCTTTTTCACACGCTGACCTCTCACCCACGTCCGCAATTCCTTGTAACGCACCTAAATCTCATGCATTCGCAATGATAGCGACTTTTTCCGCCTCCGCCGCCGTGGCCCTCCGATTGCCCCTAGTAAATTGAGTGTCAGTCACGTATAAGCACTCAGCCTCTCAGATTGGCCAGGCAATTGAGAATTTTAGCGGATTGAGTACTAGGAGACCTCCTACTATGGCATGGCTTATTCGCAAGCTTCGCATCCCGGCCTCTGAATCTTCCATGGGAGTCCTTTTGATGCTTTGCATCATCACCATGGGTCTGATGTCGGTGGCTCTGCTATGGCAGGCTCAGATCATCGCCAATCAGCGTGAGGCGATTCAGTGGCTCGAGACTCTTAAGTTTGGTGGATAGCTTCCTTGCCCGGCCCCTGCTAAAGCCAGGCACGCACCCCTCCGCGTGTCTGGCTTCCCCTCTTTTGTCCCGCCGCGACAATCTCAGTTATTGATACGCTCCTCTGAAGAATCCATCGCGACATTCTAGCTTTCTTGTGTTTCAATATCCCAACGGGGATTTCTGATCCTTGGGAGATATACCGTGAGACGCTTCTTGAGTCTTCTTGTATTTGTTTCTGCATTGGTCTTCCTACCTTCTGCGAACGCAACCACCCAGCAAGCGCAATCGGCTCATTCTTCCACGGCCGGCAATGGCCAGGCGCAATCAGCCAATGCAGCTTCTTCGCATGATCGGCACCATCGCCGGCATAGCAAGCACCATCACCGTCATCGTCCGAGTTCACCGCAGCAGTAGCTCTATTGCCGAATCGGGATAGGGGAAACGGTTGCCATCCTCCCCTCCCACACCACCGGACATGCGGGTCCGCATCCGGCGGTTCGGCGGGTTGAACTATCCATGAGCCGTGAGCGCGGTCAGTCCGAGCGAGGCGAAGTAAGCGTTCGGCAGAGCGAGTTTTAGCGCTGGAGTGTT
>DATDHE010000050.1:0-1912 GCA_036521695.1 Candidatus Acidiferrum sp.
AGCGTTACGCGCTTTCTCGCCTCCCAGCTCAAACTCAAGGTCAACAGCGAGAAAAGCGCGGTGGCGCGGCCGCGGGAGCGAAAGTTTCTGGGCTTTAGCTTCACGGGACATGCGGAACCGAAACGGCGTATTGCGCCGAAGGCGGTGAAGCGGTTCCAGGAGCGGGTCCGGGAAATCACACGGAGGCGCAAGGGGCACGGTATGGGGAAGCGCATGGAGGAATTGCAGCGTTACCTGACCGGCTGGCGAGGCTACTTCGGCTTCTGTCAGACTCCGAGCGTGCTGTTGGAACTGGACTCGTGGGTTCGTCGGCGGTTACGCTGCCTCTTCTGGATTCAATGGAAGACGGGGCGCAAGCGGTTCGACGAACTCGTCAAACGGGGCGTGGACCGGCAACTGGCGGCGAACACCGCCGGGAGCAACCACGGCCCGTGGCGCATGAGCGTGAGCATCGCGATCTCGCACGCGCTCTCGAACGCCTTCTTCGACTCTCTCGGCCTTCCGAAGTTGGCGGTCGGGCGCTAGCTCAACCCGCCGAACCGCCGTATACGGACCCGTACGTACGGTGGTGTGACAGGGAAAGCGAGTGATCGCCTACCTATGTCGATTCTACATTTTGCTGCAGGTGGGTCAGGCAAGACGGTGGCACAGGCTTCAGCCTGTGAACTTGACCGCGGAAATGAGATTTTTGGAGCCAGATGAAGGCAGAATGAAACAGAATGAAGGTCTCCGCGATCAGTTTTGCGCAGAGTACTCTGTATGGCAGAGTAATTTGCATAATACAGGTTTCAATCGGGCTTGGATAATTGATCGCGGAATGACAGGCTACAACCTGTGCCGCGAGGCTTTAGCCTGTGAAGCGATCAGGCGCGGTCCCGGTCAATTCTCCGTCGGCTTTTCCTCGACGCGATCGACTACTAATACTTGCGCGTTGCGCTTTTTTAGTTCGAGTCTGAGGCCTAATTGCTTGTTCAACGCGTCCTGAAGCGAAAGCGCGCCGCTGGGATCGGCTGCAGCCGCATCGCCGCCCTTACCCTGTAAGGCATTCCGAAGGATATTGACGCCGCTGAAGGCGAAGGTGAAATCGAACGCGCCGTCCAGCTTGGTTTCATCCGCAACCTGCGTTTGCACATAGCCCGGTACCAGATTGGGCAACTGCTCAGCGAATTGCGCCATCGTCATGTTTTGGCAAGTGAGCATCCGGTTCAGCATCGGATTGCCGGCCCGGGGGTCGTTTCCGTCGGCTCCGGGTCCCTCCTTGCATCCGGTGCGGTTCGCCGGGTCGGCTCTCTGTAGTTTGGGTTTCGCTGCCGAGAGCACATAGGCGGGCACGGCGCGTTCCTCCATGTGGGTGGCGAGTTTGAAGCGATCCACCAGCAGCGTCCGCAGCATGAGGAGCAGGGCCTCGTCGTCGATCTGTGAGGCGATGGCGGGATCGTTCGACGCCTTGACCACAATATCGAATTTGGCCGATTCGGTGAATTTGGGCATTCCGGCGATCAGATCGTCGCTATTAATACTCCATGCCGCCTTGATCAGTACCTTGAGGGGAAGCGCTTGCACATCCAGCCGGCCGTTCTGAAAATTGCCCCTTGGCTGTGCGTCCGGGCCGCTGGGCCGGATTGTGGCGACTTCGAATTCCGCGGGCAGCGGTGGCGGGAGCTTGGCCGCGAGGTCTGCGGCATTGGCGGTCGGCCGGCTTACGCTGTCGACGACGAGCACCTCAAGCGGCGTGGTCTTTACTTCCAGCTTAAGTCCGAGTTGTTTGTCTATGCCAGATTGGACAAGGACCAATTCGCCTTGGATAAATGGTGCATCCACTTCAGCAGGAGCAGAGCGATCAAGGCTGTCCAAATCTGGATGCGTAGCGCGTTCTCGCTGGTCCCCACGAAGGTCTTCACTTTCAGATTTT
>DATDHE010000051.1:0-10111 GCA_036521695.1 Candidatus Acidiferrum sp.
AGATCTTCTTCGGTGTAAACGTGCTTGGCGCTCTTGTGCTGTTCCTGTTTGCGGGCGCGTTCTTGACGGGCGGCTTCGGCGACGGATTGATCTTGTTGGCCTTGCGCGCGAGAAAGGTTGGCGCTGAAAGTTGCGAAACCTAAAAAAAGAATGGCGGGTGCGGCGAAGCGTCCGGGACGCGAAATTCTCCCTGCGCCGGTGATACGTGGCTGGAGAGACATGGGGCCGTTTATATCAATCAGCAGCATGGCAAACCAACTACCGGGGGACTCCGCGTAAAGAGAATAGTAGCCGCACAGGGGCCATCGGGGAAAGTTTTCTTGAGGTGTGTTCCTGGACGTAAACCCTTAGAGATACACGATTTTGGCGGGAAGAACAGGGCTGTTTGGCGTACTATCTGGTGCTCTTTGTTTGAGGGCGAGGGGCCGGGGGAATCTGAAAATGAAAAAAGAGACGAAAAGCGAAATTGGCGCTGCGGAGATAGGCGTAGCGAAATCCGCAGCGAGTGCGCGCGGGAAGCGAGAAGACGAGACTCCCGGGCGGCGTAGATTCTTGCAGGCTGGTTTGCTCGGAGGAGTAGCCGCTGCGGCAGGGCCTGTTTTGCAGCCCGTGTTCACGGCTTCGAGAGGGAACGCAGTTTCGGCGGAGGCTACGGATATTCCGGCATCTGAGTTGGAGGAGATCACGATCGGCGAATTGCAAGATGGAATGAAGTCCGACAAATACGCCGCGCGTTCGATTGCGGAAAAATATCTTGCGCGTATCGCGGCAATTGACAAGAGGGGCCCGGCGGTGAATAGCGTCATAGAAACAAATCCAGACGCGCTGGAAATTGCGGAAGCGCTAGACAAGGAACGAAAAGAAAAAGGGCCGCGTGGGCCGCTGCACGGAATTCCTGTGTTGATCAAGGACAACATTGCGACAGCGGATCACATGCAGACGACGGCCGGATCGCTGGCGCTGGTGGGATCGAAACCCCCCGCAGATGCGTTCATCGTTCAGAAGTTGCGCGCGGCGGGCGCTGTCATTTTGGGAAAAACGAATTTAAGCGAGTGGGCGAATATTCGGTCGAACCACTCGATCAGCGGATGGAGCGGGCGCGGCGGGCAGACGAAAAATCCTTATGCTTTGGACCGGAATCCGTGCGGATCGAGCTCGGGAACGGGCGCGGGAATTTCCTCGAACTTCGCGACGATCGGAATCGGAACGGAGACGGATGGATCGATTGTGTGCCCGTCTTCGGCGAACGGACTGGTGGGGATCAAGCCGACGGTCGGGGTCGTGAGCCGCAGCCACATTATTCCGATTTCACATACCCAGGACACAGCAGGACCGATGGGCCGCACCGTGCGAGATGCGGCCATTTTGCTGGGAGTATTGACGGGAGTGGATCCCGATGACAGCGCGACGGCGGCGAGCAGCGGAAAATCGTTCAAGGATTACACACAGTTTTTGAATGTGGACGGGTTGAAGGGCGCCCGCATCGGCGTGCTGCGGAAAACGTTCGGGTTCAATGCGGCGGTGGACCAATTGATGGAAGCGTCCCTCGAGGTGATGAAGAAGCAAGGGGCGACCTTGGTGGACCCAGTGGAGATTGAGACTTCCGGCAAGTTTGGGGAGACAGAATTTCTCGGGTTCATGTACGAGTTGAAAGCGGACTTGAATGCGTACCTGGCGTGGCTCGGTCCTGACACCCCGGTGAAAACCTTGAAGGACATCATCGAGTTTAACGAAAAGAATGCGGCGAAGGAGACTCCGTATTTTGGGCAGGAAAATTTTGTGAAGGCTGAAGAAAAAGGGCCGCTGACGACAAAGGAATACGTGGAAGCAATTGCGAAGAATCATGAGCTGGCGGGCAAAGAGGGTATCGACAAGACGATGGATAAGCACAAGCTTGATGCAATTGTTGCGCCGACTGGCGGCCCGGCTTGGCTGACGGACATCGTGAACGGCGATTCGTTTGGCGGAGGCAGTTCTGAATTTGCAGCCGTCGCGGGTTATCCCAACATCAATGTGACTGCGGGATTTGACTTTGGGTTGCCGGTGGGAATTTCGTTTTTTGGGCGCGCGTGGAGCGAGCCGGTTTTGATCAAGCTGGCGTACAGCTTTGAGCAGGCGACGAAATTCCGAAAGGCTCCGCGATTTTTGGAGCACGTCGAAGCGCAGGCGGACGTCCCAGAATGGCGGAGAGGTGGCCATTGACAGCTTCCGGCGGGCCTTGGCGCCCATACGACAGCGCAACTGCCATGGCCAGGTGACGTCGGGGTTTGCTCCGATATTACTTGCGTCAGGACACTTTGGTTGAGCTGACGATCGGAGCTGGGCTCTGAGGGCGAGACTCCCTCAGCCGATGCAGGATCGGGGTGGTCACCAGGGTCGTGGCGACGGCCATGATTACGAACATCGTAAAGAGCACGGGCGAAAGGACGCCAAGGTCCAGGCCAACATTGAGGACAATAAGCTCCATCAAGCCTCGAGTGTTCATTAAGACGCCTAGCGATGCAGCTTCGCGCCAATCCGACCCTGTCCATCGGGCAGCTAGAAAGCTGCCCCCGAATTTGCCGAGCGACGCCACCCCAATAATCAAAATACAGGCCATCCAATCGCCAATTCCATGCAGCAGACCGATCTGAGTTCGCATGCCTGTGAAGGCGAAAAACACCGGCAAGAGGAGTACCACTACCAGATCTTCACACCTCGCTCGAATATCGCGGGCCAGCACAGAATCGTGGGGAATAATGGTTCCTAGTAGAAAAGCTCCGAAAAGCGCATGAACGCCGATTCGCTCTGTCGCCAATGCTGACAGAAGCAAGGCCGCGCAGACTATGGCGAACATGTCCTGTGTTGTTCGGCCTTTCGCCGTTTGTCGCCCCACGAGCCACAATGCACCTCGCTTGCCAATCAGCAAGACGAAGAGGATGAAGCCAATCGTCGTAATCAAAATGAATAAGAGGCTTCCGGTCTGCGCATGCGCGACGCCTATAGCGAAAGCCAGTAGGCACCATGCGGTGACGTCGTCGATCGCAGCGCACGCCAGGGCAAGCACTCCCAGGCGCGTCTTCTGCATACCGCGATCCGTAAGGATGCGTGCTAACACCGGGAAAGCAGTTATGGACATCGCTACCCCGATGAAAAGAGCGAATGTGGTGAAGGAGAATACCCCGGTCGAATACAGGGGGTATAGCCAAAGTGCGAATGCCGCTCCTAGCAAAAATGGGACGACGATGCTGGCATGAGAGATGGCAATGGCGGCTTGGGTGCGCTTTTGCAAGAGATCGGTATCCAGATCGAGACCGACCAGGAACATGTAGAGCACCACGCCGACCTGAGCGATCACCGCAAGATATGGCGCGGTATTCACGGGGAGGACTTGGAGTGCGAGTCGCGGGGCCAACCAACCAAGAAAGGATGGGCCCAGAAGAATCCCGGCGACCACTTCTCCCATTACCTGTGGTTGATTCACCCTGCGAAACATCGCGCCAAGAATACGGGCTATGACAAGAACAACAACAAGCGCGAGCAATACATGGAGCAGGATACCTGGAGTCTCGGATGTCGGGGGGCTGACAAGTACTTGCGGTCCGGTAGCTACGAACGAGGGTCCGAAGGAACGAATCAAGAAAAAAGTACCGATACTTACTCCAAAGGAGGCCGCATAGATGAGTGCCCTGCGTGATCTTCGGATCATGATTACGTTTTATGAAAAGAATGGCGGGGAATTGGAATAGCCCAGCACGCGATTGGAAATACGTCGTAGACTATGCGTTTGTGTATCGCGATGTGCATTGCGATATAAAGGGCCGATGTCCCCCTTCAACTCGCCCAAGCCTTGATGAGATCGGGAGTATGTTGGTGGTCACTACTCTAGTTTAAGCGCAGCCGGTTCGCTACGAGGAATTGAGCCAGGCGAAAAGATTTTCATTACGCCTCCTGAAATGATTTGCAGTATAGACGTCTGAGTTTTCTTGACCCAAGTTTTCGTTGATACCTTATTGTTGCGCGTGGGATAAGAAAGAACACGGTCTTCTGAAAGTTCCCGAATCCTAACACGGGCTGTTCCTTTGCTATTGCTATATCGATGAAATACTGGTCAACACAATGAGCGGCCAATGGCCCTCGGCGGGCGTGGGAATCGCGTTGACAGGAGCGGGGGCGTACTTTAAGATTAGCGTTTGTCTCTTTAGGGAAAGGTGTGGCTGAGAGCGATGAGGACGTACGTAGCCAAGGGAGAAGAAGCGGAGGCGCTGAAGGTGGGCGCGAACTGGTTTGTGGTGGATGCGACCGATCAGGTTTTGGGGCGTCTGGCGACGAAGGTCGCGCGGATGCTGATTGGGAAAGATAAAGCGAGTTTTACGCCGTACCTGGATTCCGGAGATCACGTTGTGGTTATCAATGCGGACAAGGTTCGCATGACCGGGAACAAGGTCGAGCAGAAGATCTATTACTCGCACAGCGGGTATCCGGGCGGGTTGAAGGCCGTTCCGGCGAAGCGGGTTCGCGAGACGAAGCCGGAATGGATGATTCGCGAGGCGGTTCTTGGGATGTTGCCGAAGAACAAATTGCGGGCCCGGCGAGCGAAGAAATTGCGGATTTACCGGGATGCGGCAGGTTTGGCGCGGCATGCTGGGCAGAGGCCGCAGGCGGTTGCGTCGTAGCAAGAAGCACAGAATAAGGTCTGTGCCACTGGATTCTGCACGTTGCTGTTCCTTGAAAAGTGTGGCCGCGTAGTGGTCACCTCTAAGTGGTGCCTTAGGCAGGGAGCAAAACCGTCGTGGAGTTGAGTGGTTCCGGGTGTCCGGAATCAGGCAATTTTAGGAGGAACGTTGAGTTCTACTGGTACGCCCATAGCGGGCACACAAACTTGGTTTCTTGGGACGGGCCGGCGCAAAGAGTCGGTAGCTCGAGTGTTCTTGCGCGCGGGTAGCGGCAAATTCACGGTGAACGGGCGCGAAGTGGAGAGTTATTTTCCGAATCATGCTTGGAAGCATGATGCGATTGAGCCGCTGAAGTTTACGAGCTTGGCGGACCAGGTCGACGTGAAAGTGACCGCGCATGGCGGCGGCGTTGGCGGGCAGGCTGGGGCGGCGCGCATGGGGTTAGCGCGAGCGATATCGCGGTTTAATCCGGAGCTGCGGCCGGCATTGCGGAAGAACGGATTTTTGACGCGCGACTCCCGTATGAAGGAACGTAAGAAGTACGGGCAGAAGGGCGCGCGGAAGCGCTTCCAGTTTACGAAGCGGTAGTTTTGTTGCCCTGGCAGCGCCAGGGTTGCAACGAGCTCCGGAGGGAACGCGAGAGCAAACCCTTCGAGATCACGGCCGGCAAGGAGCCGGCAATAGGCTGTTCTTTGGCGGCCCTAGCTGCCACCGCAAACAGCTATCCTAATAGGAGGAAACTTGGCAGTAGAAATTACGATGAAAGAGTTGCTGGAGGCCGGAGTTCACTTCGGTCACCAGACGCGGCGCTGGAATCCGAAGATGAAAGAATATATTTTCGGAGAACGCAACGGCATCCACATTATCGATCTTCAGAAGACCCTCAAGATGTTCCGCGAGGCTAGCCGATTCGTTAGCGATCTTTCCGCACAGGGGAAATCGGTTTTATTTGTGGGCACGAAGAGACAGGCGCAGGAAGCTGTGGCCGAGGAATCAAAGCGCTGCGGCGCGTTCTTTGTGAATCACCGCTGGCTGGGCGGAACGCTGACGAATTGGGCGACGCTTCAGAAATCGATCAAGCGGCTGAAACTGCTGAAGGCCATGACGGAAGACGGCCGGATCAACGAACTTTCGAAGAAAGAAAAAGCGCGGCTGGGCCGCGAAATGAAGCACCTCAATCAGAACCTCGAAGGCATCGAGAACATGTCGCAGCTTCCGGACGCGATGTTCGTGATCGATTCGAACGCGGAAGAGATCGCGGTGAAAGAAGCGCGACGCATGGGCGTGCCGGTGGTTTCGGTTGTTGATACGAATTGCGATCCGGACGTGGTGGACTGGATCATTCCTGGTAACGACGACGCTTTGCGCGCGATTCGGCTCTTCACGACGAAGATTGCGGATTCCGTGCTCGAAGGGCATACCGCGTACCAGCAATCGCAGGTAGCGGATCAAAAGTCGGCAGAAGATCAGGCGATTGTCGATGGCGTAGAGTACGTGGATACCAGCGCTTATGAGCAGTATGAAAAGCAAGAGGGCGATTTCGTGGAGGGCGCAGTTGTAGAAACTCCGCCGGACGCGCCTGTTGAGCCCGCCGAGGCTGCCGAAGCAACAGTGCCCCCGGACGCGGAATCTCGCTAGACAAATTGCGCGGGTGGAAGTTTCGTGAGGCCCGCCCCATGTGGCTCGGGGTGGGCCGTTTTGCAAACAACGGCATTGATAAGAGAATTTAAATCAGCGAAGAGAAAAAAAGATGAGCACACAACAGCCAGCTATGCAGATACCGGCGCACCTCGTGAAGGAGTTGCGCGAACGGACCGGTGCGGGATTCAGCGATTGCCGCGCGGCGCTCGTGGAAGCAAGCGGCGTCATTGATAAGGCCATCGAGATCCTGCGGAAAAAGGGTCAAGCCGCAGCCGCGAAGAAATCGCAGCGCGAAGCTAGCGAAGGGCTCGTGGGCAGCTATATCCACGCGGGCGGGAAGATTGGTGTACTCGTGGAGATCAACTGCGAGTCAGACTTCGTGGCGCGCACGGAAGCTTTCCAGCAGCTTTGTCACGACATCGCGATGCACATTGCCGCGCTTGATCCGCGGTACGTGCGGCGCGAGGATGTTACGCCGGAGATGCTCGCTGCAGAGCGGGATATTTACCGCGCGCAGGCGCTGGCCACCGGCAAGCCGGAAAACGTGGTCGAGAAAATTACGGCGGGAAAGATGGAGAAGTTCTACGAGGAAAACTGCCTGTACGAGCAGCACTACATCAAGGACGAAAGCGTTACGATCGGCGAGATGATCACGCAGGCGATCGCGAAGCTTGGCGAGAACATTTCCATCCGGCGGTTCGTGCGCTTTAAGGTAGGCGAAGGAAGCGGACCGGCAGGGGGACCAGAAACGACGCCAGTTTCGGCGCCTGTCAGCGCGTAACGCAAATCTTCACAACTACATTCCAGAGCGTCCTGAGAAACCGGGGCGCTCTTTTTTTGTTCGTGCGGTTCAGCGCCCGAAATAATTTCGTCGAGTCACGACCGTCGGCGGGGATTGGAACTACTTCTTCGAGCTATCCGCGGCGGTAACTGTTCCCAATGGAACGCCGAGGGTGCCGGCGTTGCCGGAGTTGAGATCGTAGATCCCGGTGCGGAGGTAGATATCGCCGGGAGGGACGTCGATCTCGAGATGGCGGCGAAGCCCTTTGGCCTGGAGGATGGGAAAGTCTTTGGGCGGGAGACGATGGCTTTGGCCATAGCCTCGTCAAGGGCGTTTGTGTTGTAGAAGGCGCGGCCGCCGGTCTCTTGGGTGAGCGTTTCCATGGCGATTTGGGTGTTCGCGAACTCATCTAGCATTTCTCTTTGGGTGTCGACTGGTATGTCGAAGCTACCGTCACCGATAAGGCCGCGGGCGGACACTGGATAAATAGCGACCTGCGCCGCAGTGAGCATGTCCGAGGTTTGCCGGACATGCTCTTGATGTCTTCGGGTGTGGACTTTGTCTTCAGGCATGAAGCTGATAGGGAAGGTATCCGCGAACCAAATCACGTTTTTGCGCGCGGGCAGACCCGAAAGGTAGCGTGCAAGATGCTGAAAAGCTTGGAGTGTTAGCTCACTGCGGTTACCCGTCCTGAATGCGGTCTCTTCCCCTAGATATTCCTTCACCGCACCGACCGCGGCCGGCGAAGCATCCATCATGATCATGGCCTTGAGGCCCGCTTCTTCGGCTGCGTGTCGTGAAGGGGTTGTGTTCAGACAAGATGACTCAGGAATGACACCGGGCTGCTTTATCGTCCGGTGCGACGGAAAGTCCGGAGAAGTCGGTGGTGAAGCCGCGGACGAGACGCAGTTGTTGCGTGTTGAGCGTGAAGACGGCAGGGCGCGTGCCAGGCGGAACAGCTCTCAGGTATTTGAGGGCTTGGTCGCAGACGGCTTTCTGGAACCAAGGCTGGGTATTCAATAAATCGATCAGGAGCACATTCACGGCGTCGCTGAGTTTGAAGGCTTGCATGTTGGTGTAGGCGTTGGGCGGCAGAGTGGGGAGGTTGTGTGGCGGAGCGTTGTGGCGTGAGTGTTCGTCGAAAGAGGAGAGTGATTGCGGCTGACCGTCTTCATCGATGTAGAAATCTTCTTGGCGGAGGTCCGGGATGGTCTCGCCTTTGTGGTTGGTGACAACCACGCCCAGGAGAACGACACGTGTTTCGACTTTTATGGCTGGGACGACGCGCTTGGAATCAGGAAAGGGAGCTTGCGAGTGAAGAGGAGCGATGACGAACGCGGCGGCCAGGGGCCAACACAGATCGGCGATTCGTCGGCAGCTCATTTGCGTGTCCGGGATGCGGGACTTTCTCAAACGCTTGTCTGCTATGAGACGCTTTAACCGTTCTTCGCGTAACGTAGCGCGTAAGCGCATGACCTGTTCCGATGAGCAGCAGCGTAGTTCTTTTGTATCGCTTCAAAGGCGGCGGCGTCCAGCTAAGTGTGCGGCAAATGGCATAGTTTGTTACAATTCCGAGGATTTTATTGGGCGCTGACCGGGGGGCCATGGCCGCACAGAAGAAGGCTGCTAAGAAATCCGTGAATAGAACGCCGAGACATGCGCAGCTAGCTTACCGGCGCATACTGCTAAAGCTTTCCGGGGAATCGCTGCAGGGGCCCCAGGGATTCGGGATTCATGGCGAGACGATTCAGGCGATTGCAAAGGAGTTGAAAGAAGTGCACGCGCTGGGGATTGAGATCGCCATCATGGTCGGCGGTGGAAATATTTTTCGCGGGGCGCGGCAGAAGGGATTTGAGATTGACCGAGCGACAGGCGACTACATGGGGATGCTGGCGACAGTCATTAACGCGCTGGCTTTGCAGGATGCGCTGGAGAAAGAGGGCGTGTTTACCCGGGTTTTGAGTGCGATCGAGATGAATCAGGTTTCCGAGCCGTTTATCCGGCGGCGCGCGATGCGGCACTTGGAAAAACAGCGTATTGTAATTTTTGCCGCGGGGACGGGGAATCCCTATTTTTCCACGGACACCGCGGCGGCACTGCGTGCGATGGAAATCAAGGCAGATGTGATTTTGAAAGCGACTCGTGTGGACGGAATTTTCGATGCCGATCCTGAAAAGGTTTCAGGGGCGAAGTTTTTTGCAGCGATTACGTACCGCGACGTGCTGAATCAGAATTTGAAAGTGATGGACGCGACAGCGATTTCGTTGTGCATGGATAACGGGATGCCCATCGTGGTGTTCAACATGAACCAGCACGGAAACATCAAGCGCGTGGTGATGGGTGAACGCGTGGGCTCCAAGGTGACTCTGGCGTAATGCAGTTTCGAGGACTTTGAAGATGACGACGATTGCTACGACAAAAGATGCGATGGCCGCCGCAAAAACGCGCATGGAGAAGGCCGTGGACGATTTCCGTAAGGAGCTGGCGACGATTCGCACCGGCCGCGCAAACAAAACGCTTCTCGACAACGTTCGCGTGGACTATCACGGAACGCCGATGCCAGTGGAACAGCTGGGCACGATGACGGTGCCAGACCCGACTATGATTGTGATTGCGCCGTGGGATCCCAGTGCCGTGGCTTTGATTGACAAGGCGATTCGCACGTCGGACCTGGGATTGAATCCGACCAACGACGGTAAAGTGGTGAGAGTGCCGATTCCTTCGTTGACAGAGGAGCGTCGTAAGGATTTGGTGAAACAACTACACAAGGTGTTGGAGAATCACCGGACGGCGATTCGAAATATTCGCAGGGATCTGAAGGAAGCGATCGAGAAACTTGAAAAAGACAAGAAGATCAGTGAGGACGAGAAGAAGCGGTCCTTGGATGAGCTAGAAAAACTCTCGCACGCGGAGACGAAGAAAATTGAGGACTTGAGCGCAGCGAAAGAGAAGGAAGTGATGCAGATTAAATAAGGGAAGCAAAGACGCAATGGCGTAAAGAAGTAATGAAAGTGCGATGGAAACGGATCGAGTT
>DATDHE010000052.1:0-9423 GCA_036521695.1 Candidatus Acidiferrum sp.
CGCCGAGCCGTTTCTGGTCCACGACGATCGGCATGCTCAGGTTCTCAATGGCATCGGCGTCCGGCTGGGAGTAGCGCGGCAGGAAGGTGCGGATGAACATGCTGAAATTCTCGTTCATCTGGCGTTGTGCCTCGGTCGCGACGGTATCGAAGACGATCGACGATTTGCCGGAACCAGAGACGCCGGTGAAGATCGTGATCTTGCGTTTGGGGATGCGCAGCGAGACGTTCTTGAGGTTGTTCTCCCGGGCGCCGCGGATCTCAATGTATTCCTGGGGCATGAAGTCTCCTGGGGACGTTTCAATATTCGTTTTTAGCCACAGATGAACGCCGATAGTCCGGCAATCCCGCAAAGAGAATTAGTGAGAAAAAGCCGTCGTCATCATGACTTTTTGCTCTTATGTACCTTCGCTCGAGTTCCTGCAGGCGCTTTCCTCTTCAATTTGATCTGATTGTGCTCAACGGCGGAACGGACGAGATTTTTTAGAGCACGCTCATTGATCTTGTCGCCCTCGAAAAGATCGATCGCTCGCCACGTGTTGCCTCCGAGGCCCGCGTTGAAGAGCTTGTCAGGATCTGGAAGGCTCGCCCCGTTGGCAAAGGTAAGCTTCACCTTATCTTTGTGGGCGTTGCCGACCGCGATCATTCCGTCGCGAGACCACACTGGGCTTCCCATCCACTTCCATTCCTCGATGATCTCCCGGTCGGCCTCAAGGATATTTTTGCGGATGCTGGCGAGCGTTTTGCCACGCCAGTCTGTGAGTTTTGCGATCAGTTGGTCAATACGTTCCGATGGATTCATTGGATCTTTATGCCTCTAATTCCTGTCCTGTTTTCATGCGAGCCGATCTCTTCGAAATAAGTCGTCGAAGGACATGGCCTTTCCACATCCAAAGTCCCGAAAGGACAAGTACAGGAACGAAGACAAACCGGGTCGCTGGCGCGTAGTTTGGAATTTGGTCAAACGGACTATAAATATAACCGGCTATCGGAATGGCAAAGATAATGTGAATCCAGCGAAAAATCGAACGTTTGGTGACTTCTTTCATGATTAACTTCCTCCTTTATCTGCGATAACGCGTTATTTACTCTGGCCTACCTTTGAATTGTGCCATCAGATTTACGTCTATCTGCACCAAGGAGCGCTCCAGGGGCCGCAAAGAACCCCTGCCACCTATAGTTGACGCCATGGTGGGCTGCTGCTGATAATCCATTTTAGGTTTCCCGCGCGGAATACAATTCGACCGCCAGCAAAGCGTTATTGCGCACTCGGATACGACATGAGATTGTTTTCGCGCGCACCGCGCACTTCGATGTTGCCGAACGGAGAGCCCATGCGCGCTTCCTCCCTAGATTCACGACTCTTGAGCCGCCTGAGGCGGCCAGTTGGGGGGTTCAATACCGAACTGCTTGGCGTACTCCGCGTTCAGCCGCTGCCAGCCGCCGAACTTCATGGCCTCGGGGCCAACCATGCGTCCAATCGGAGTTCCGCTGAGAAGGCGATCCAGAACATCGAAACAAATGTGCCACCCGGCAGCACCCATGGAGATGAAGCGGTGACCGATGTTGGTCCACAGCGTCAGGCGCGTGCCGCCAGCCAAGGCTTCGAGTTCCCACCGCATATCGAAGCCACCCCACTGGTACTCAAGCACCTCAGGAGCGTCGGCTCTCGTCACGGTTGTTTCGGTGACTCGCGCCGCGGGCGCGCCCACCGTGGTGAGCTTCACCGTGGTTCCAACCGCACCCAGGCTCCCATCGGTGTCGAAGGGCGCCCACTCGCGCAGATGCGCCGGGTCGGTAAGCGCCTGCCAGACTTTTTCCGGCGAGTGGCGCAGTTCTCTGACGAGAATGAGCGTCCACTTCTCTCCGTCCTTTTGTATCTGCGCGCCGCTTGCCGGACCTGGTGTGTACTGCTCGAGATTGGTCACCTCAATTCTCCTTAGCATCAATAGCGTGCCAGCTGGGTGAGCTGAATGAGGTTGCCGCAGGTGTCCTTCAGCATCGCTATGGTCGAGCCGGTCACGTCGGTGGGCGGCATCGTAAACTCTGCGCCGCGGGCCTTAATCCGCTCGTAGTCGCCCTTAACGTCGTCCGTGAAGAACATGGCCGCAGGCTGACCCTGTTGAAAAATCGCTTGCTGATACGCTTTGGCTGCCGGGTTGTCGTTCAGCGCCAGCTGCAGCTCCGTGCCGTCCGGCTCCTCGGCCGAGGCCACCGTCAGCCACCGATATGGGCCCTGGCTGAAATCGGTCTTCTTGGCAAAGCCCAGTACCTCCGTATAGAAGCGCAGGGCCTTGTTCTGGTCGTCCACGTGTATGCTGGTCACTTTGATTTTCATTCTTTTTCTCCTTTGTCACGTTCGCGGTTTGGGCCGCGTCGTCTTCTACTTGTCTTCCTCTTCGTTGGTGTTGCCATCGTTGGTGCTAAAGGATCCATCCGGTCGAGGTGGCGTTCGAGAGCATCCATGTGCGCGGACCAGAACCGGCGGAACCGAGCCAACCAGGCATCCAGCTCCTGAAACGGTTCCGGCTTTAGGCGGTAGAGACGGCGTTGTGCGTCCACGGTGGACTCCACGAAACCGGCCTCGCGCAGGACTCGCAGGTGCTTTGACACCGTCGGCTGCGTCATACGAAGCTGACGCTCGATCTCTCCAACCGACTGTTGTGACGAGACCAGGAGGCTGAGTATCGCGCGGCGGTTCGGCTCCGCAATGATTTCGAAAGATTCCATTCTCTTGATATACTCCACAGAGCATATACGTGTCAAGGTATATTTAGGGCGCCAGTCAACAGCAGCCGAATTCCTCTCCGTGCCCGCAGGCTAACCAGCGAGCCTACCAATTGTCGCGGTAGGGACGACCATCGCTGACCGCGCCGAGTAGCCCCGGGGAAGTTCACCCCGAGGCCCTCACAGATCCGTGCTTGACCGTCTCCAGTCACACGGCTCGTGCCACCCAGTGAAAGCTACCGCCTTCCGCCAGGACAGTGAGTTCCTCCTGTTTCCAGTTGACTCGATCCCAACGTGGGTGACCTGCTCCCTTCGCTCCACGGGCATTACTCCGTTTCATCACTACTATGGAGCAGTCCGGCCCTGGTCGGCGCATCGGTACATTCAGCCTCGCGGGGCCTCCGCTTGTACCTTTTCCCTTAACATCACCGAACAGGTTCTCAAGTTCCGTACGAAAGCCCGAATAAAAGTCATGCCTCCTGAACACCGGACACCGCATGGCCAGTACGTAGGCATCTTCCATGCTGCTCCCAGAGCACGGGGGGAAACTCCGGTTTTGGTGCCGTCGTAGATCCTTTCGATGCTTCATCAGAGGTTAGTTTGCACTCATCTCTCTTATTCCTACTTGACATGATCGGACTGTCACGCCTTTTAACCATAACGTTCACCACCGCGGCCTTTGACCGCAGCAGCTTATGGCAGTTTGAAGCCTCCCCCTACAGGGCGGCCTCGAAGGGCCTACCTTCATCTTTCGTACAGCATGACGCTTTCGCTTTTTCTTGACACAACCCCCGCACAGATCCGTACAAGCGCGTCTATACATACGGCTCTTATCGTGGATGAGTGGCGGCAAAGCTCGCATCAGGATGCAGAATACGGGGTTGCGGAATCCACCGGTTCAAGAGAGGGATGAGACGATCCCATCGCATCTGGGCGCGTTGACTGCGACGGACCAAAACGCTCCGCGAGTCCCTCGCCGGCCTACGTGAAAATTCTTGGAAATCCATGGCTTGACCGCTCGATCGCAGTTATCGCGTCGGTCCCATTCGTGTACTTCGGCTATCGACGATACAAGCAAGGCGGCATCAACCTTCCTTTGGTGATTCTCTGGATCGCACTAGCGATGCTGACTCAAAGGGCGCCCATCGATACATGCGGCACCCGATTTACACCAGCTTGTTGATCATCTATACGTCGACGGCCCTGGCGCTGTATAGCCCGCGAAATGTCGTGCTGATCGCGATTGGAATGTTCTGGTTACTGCTGAAGAGTGTCGTCGAGGAACGATTTCTTCGGGAAGACCCTCAGTATGCAGCATACATGCAAAAAGGTGCGCTTTCGCCGGATACCTTTTGTCGTCTGACCGGCTGCCGGGTGCGGGTGCCGGGTGCCGCACCCTTTGATTATTTAGAAGGTTGGGGGGTTGGTGTTTTTTATTGAAACTATCACTCTACTTGTCGGGGTGGACCAACTCCCAAATCCGCGCCAAATGATGATCGTCGTGTTCCGCCACAAAATACAAATGATCCACAAGCCGCATCGGCGTCCTTAAACGCGGATGCGGAATAGCTCGAGCGAATAGTGTTGCGTCCAATTCCTCCACATGTTTCAGCAGCCCTTCTCTTGCAGCGCGAAACTCCACCAGAATCTGTTCCAGTGGCCGCGCGTTGTAGTCCGCTTCATCGGTCTTCCGATTCCTCAAGTCTGCCGCGGTGAGTTGCTCGCTGCCCGCCACGTAATCTCCCACGCGCGCCAGCCACAGCGCCTCAAGGTCCAGCAAGTGCCCAGCATGTTCCTGACCCGACCACTTCCCGTCCGCTTTCCTGATCAAAATTTCTTGAGAGCACCCGCGCAGAGCCTCTTCCAGCCTAGCCGGAGTCCCCCGCAACCGCGCACACACGTTCGGATACACTTCCACCTGAAACAAAAACGCAAACTCCCGCTCAAACCAAACTGGCACCTGACTCATGGCCTCCACCGATCAGGAGGAGCACTGCTGCGCCCCTTTTTCGTTTTTTGATTCCGTCCCTACAAACTCTAATCCTAAATCTTCAACTTTCAAACCTTCAAACCTTCCGACCTTCTCACTACCCACTACCCACTGCTCTCTACTCACTCCCATCCACTTTTCTACAGCCCATTTGAATGTTAACAATGAAGTAATTAAAATAGATACATCTTCCTGCTACCATATCCTATGATTGCTGGACTCCATCTCCCTTTCCGATCCCAATCGCTTCGTCGTTGTTTCTTTACATCATTCCCTCTTTACTTCTTTTGTGACCCACGCCTTGCCGGACTATGTCCATCATGCCTTTGGCGTCGTCTGCTTCATCTTCTACTGCCCGCTTCTGCTCGCCACTCATCACTCGCCTCTCGGAGATAACCTCTTTAAATTCCGCACTTCCGCAAAAGACACCTAACGCGTTTAGAACCTGCACTTCCAAAAAACCGGGAGGGGGAGGGGGGAGGGCCCCCATCACAGTCACGAATTCTTCGCGCGTCTCCGCGCAAGGCACCTGCCCCGACCGTGTCGGGGCGTCGGCGTTTACCCCGGGAGGCTCGGGCGTTATCTTTTCTCTCCCCTACCCACTACTCACTATTCCCTACTCACTTCCCTAATTTTTTGCCTCCGACTCATCTTTCTGTTATCGTCAGCCCCGAACAGGGAGAACGCTTATGTCAGTGAATAAAGTCATTCTCGTCGGCCGCTTAGGCCGCGATCCAGAAACCCGCTACACCGGCGGCGGCCAGGCCGTAGCCAATTTTTCCGTAGCCACCGACGAAACCTACAAAGACCGCAACGGTGAACGCCAAAAACGTACCGAGTGGCACAAAATCGTCGTCTGGGGCAAGCAAGCCGAAATCGCTCAGCAATACCTGAAGAAGGGCTCGCTCATCTTCATCGAAGGCCGCATCCAGTCCCGCGAATGGCAGGATAAAGAAGGCCAAAAGCGCACCAGCTTCGAAATTGTAGCCAGCAATTTCCGCATGCTAGGTGGCCGCAGTGATGCCGCCGCAGCCGGCGCAAGCGGTGGTGGTGGTGGCCGCTCCGGCGGCGATGACGTCGAATCTCACGCCGCTCCAGCCGATGACTCCTACGGCGGCGGCCAGGCCCCCAGCGGCCCGGAAATCTCCGACGAGGACATTCCTTTCTAAGGAATCGCCCATGAAGGCTCTTCTGTCATTCCGAACCATGTGAGGAACCTGCTTTTTCCGGATGGCCGGAATTGCAATCGGAAAGCAAACACTGCATGCCGACAAATCGCCAACTTCGCCTGCAAACCCGGCCGAAAGGTCTACTCGCGCCCGGCGATCTACAACTCGCCGAAACTCCAGTGCCCGAACTGCAAGACGGTCAAGCACTAGCCAAGGTCAAATACCTTTCAATCGACCCGACCATGCGAGTGTGGATGGCGGTGGACAGCTACCTCCCTGCGGTAGGCATCGGCGACGTAATGCGCGCCGGCGGCCTCGCTGAAGTCATCGAATCGCGCCACACCCAATTCAAAAAAGGCGACAAAATTGTTGGCCTCACTGGCTTCCAGGATTACGTCGTGATTGAGGCGCAGTCGAAACTTCCCTTCCAGAAAGTCCCTTCGATTCCCTTCATACCCGACACGCTTTTCCTCGGAGTGCTCGGCATGACCGGCATTACCGCCTACTTCGGCATGACCGAAATCGCCAAGCCGCAAAAAGGCGAGACGCTGGTCGTCTCCGCCGCAGCCGGTGCAACCGGAAGCGTCGCCGGACAAATCGGCAAAATATTCGGTTGCCGCGTAGTCGGCATCGTGGGCACCGACGACAAGTGCGCATGGCTGACGGGCGAACTCGGCTTCGACGCCGCCATCAACTACAAGCAACCCGATTGGAAAGAAAAGCTTGCCGCCGCCACGCCCAATGGCATCGACATTGATTACGAAAACGTCGGCGGCGAAATCATGGAGGCCGTCCTCAACCGCATGAACCTCCACGGCCGCGTCGCTCTCTGCGGCCTCATATCGGGCTACACAAACGAAACCTCTGGCCCCGGCAATCTTGGAATACTGATCGTGAAACGGCTAAGAGTAGAGGGCTTTCTTGTCCTCGACTACGCTTCCCGCTTCACCGAAGCCGCCACGGAATTGGGCAAATGGAAAATGATGGGCAAACTCAAAGACCGCCAGACAGTCGTCGAGGGCCTCGAAAAAGCTCCGGAAGCCATAAACATGCTCTTCACCGGCGGCAACACCGGCAAACTCATCGTAAAAGTGTGAAGCCGAGTAGAGGTGGAAAGGACTAATGAATGGACTTCGGCGCTGTAACAACAGCTCGAAAGTGACACAGCTCTGGAATTTGAGAAGCGCTTCAGTGTGAAGCCGAAGGGTTAGCGCGAAGGCGACGGGCCCGGTGGCATTCCCGGTGGCGGACCGTTTTTCTTGCGTTCTTCGTCTAGGCGCTTTAGGAATTCTTCAAACTTCGGCAATTGTTCCGGAGTCAGGATGGAGCGCATTTGGTCGCGGCTCTTCTGGCGTACCTGATCCATGTCGACTTCGAGTAGTTGCCCGTGTTTGGTGCGGACGGATTGGAAGTCAACGTGGGCTTGGGTGAGTAGCAGGTCCATTTGCTGGCGCTGCAAGTCATTAAGGCCCAGCTCACGCGTCAGCTGATCGAGGCGTTTTGTGTGGCGTTCCGCATCGCTCATGGGAGGCGGGGCTGCCGCGACGGTACCGCGGTGGCCATAGAAATATCCGAAGACGCCGCCGAGCGCCATGCCAAGAACGAAAACGGCGGCGACCCAAAACGCAGCGCGGCGCTTTGCGGTGTTCTCATTCATCGGTGCTGCTTCTCCGCAAAGCTCAGTACAACTTCGTCATCGCCATTGGATTGCGTGGCAGGATCAACGACTGGATCGCCGGCGATGTCCGTGGCCACTGACTTCGCGGTGGTGGTTGCGGCCGGCATGGTCGGGGGCTTTTGGTACAGCCAGGCGCTAGCCAAAAGCAACGCTACGGAAGAAGCCCAAGTGAGACGCGCAGCAAGTTTCGGCAGAAAAGTCCAGGTGTCTGCCGCGCGGCTGAGCTCGGCTTTGCGCGCCGCGATCGCAGCCATCACGCGCGGCGCAAACCACGGTCCGGCCGTTGCGGCATACGAAGGCAGAACCGCCAGGAGGGCGCGCGCCGCAAGAATATTTTCCGCCGCCGAGCGGCAATCCGCGCACGCGATGGCATGTTCTTTCAAAGTGGTGGATGCTAATGCCAGCAATTCCGATAATTCTTTGGCGCTCGGTGCGGCGCCGGCCGCGTCCTCGAGCTGCATCTGAAAACCGCGACATCCCGCTCGGCGCTTGTTCATAAAATTCATCATTCGAGACTCCTTCACTGACTTTCCCACTATCTAATTCTTCCAGCCTCAAAAATCAATCTGGGTCTTTCCTTAGCGTCAAGTCCCTCTAGCTTTGCGGCCTCTACCCTTCTCCGCGCTTGCGAACTTTGTTCACGATCCTTCGGCGCGCACGAAAAAGCCGCACCTTCACCGTATTCGCATTCAAATCCAAAACTTCCGCAATCTCTTCGACCGCAAAACCTTCCACTTCTTTCAGAATCAGCATCAGGCGGTCGCGCTCGTCCAATCCATCGAGCAACCGCTCGACCCGTTCGCGGGCTTCCAGCCTGTCGCTGATGTCGGGCCCACTGCTATTCTTTCCTTCGGCAGCGATCACCTGCTTGGCTTGCTCTTCGCTTAAATCCGACTCATATACCAGTGGCCGGACTTTTTTCTTTCTCAACATATCCCAGCACTCGTTGACGGTAATCTTGTACAACCAGGTGCTGAAAGCCGCTCGCTGATCAAACCGCTTCAGCGAGAAATACGCCTTTACAAAAACCTGCTGGGCAATATCCTCCACATCCTCACGCCGCCGCAAAATACCACCAGCAACAGCAAAGACGCGGTGCTGATGCCGCCGCAGGAGTTCCTCAAAAGCCTGCTGATCTTCGCCCTGTGCCCGCCGAACAAGTTCCCGGTCGTCCACAGCGCCCGGCGCTTTGGCGCTAGGCGGTTTGGGCCCCGCTGGACCGGCGGGAGGCCCCAATGGCTCTACTTTAGGGACGCGTGGCATATCGTTCCGGTTACGTCTAATGTAGCTCGGTTTCCCATAGCAGCGTGAGTTCGATTCCCTGGCCTGCATCAATTGTTTCAATTGGAGGGTATCAAGTTTCTACTTGCTTGCCCTTTATCTACATGGAATAATGCCGCCATGATTATTGGTGACCGTCTTCGCGCACTCCGCGAAGAAAAGAAACTCTCCCAGGGCGACATCGAGAAGCGAACAGGTTTGCTTCGTTGTTACATTTCCCGCGTAGAGAATGGCCATACAGTACCGGCCATCGAAACGCTGGAAAAACTTGCGCGCGCTCTCGAGTGCCCACTCTATCAACTCTTTTATGACGGCGAAGAGCCGCCGCAGTTGCCGAATCTTCCCAAGCGGAAATCGTCGGATGACATCGCGTGGGGCAGCATCGGTAAGGATGCACGCTTTCTCAACAAGCTCCGTCGCTTGTTGGGCAAAGTGGAAGAAGGGGACCGCAAGCTCATTCTGTACATGGCGCAGAAAATGGCTAACCGCTAGTTCTGCGACATTTTTTTCAGGGCCTGCCGTCGAATTAATAGTGACTCCTGGATAGGCCGCGTGCTGTCCCTGCGGCCTGTACACTAT
>DATDHE010000053.1:0-10806 GCA_036521695.1 Candidatus Acidiferrum sp.
CCCGAACTCTGTCTTGTTGAGACCCAGTTCGAGCATCACTGCGTACACAACCGCCACGGAGGTCGTGGAAAGTGCCACGCCTGCGAGCCAACTCGACATGACCGTCCAATGCAGGACGTAATGTGCGACTGCCGTGCAACCGAAAAACGGCCCGAAGAAGCCTACGAGCCCAACGGCTGTTGCTTCCTTCCATTTCGTTCGGAAGATGATTGGATCGCGACCGGTCTTTCGTTCTGCGCACGAGGTTGCGTGTGAAATGGGAGATGCCGTGCTGTATTTGGAAGCCGAAATTCGTAGCGAATCATTCTTACCTTCGCAATCGGCCCGATGTCCTACTCACTCCGTACAATTCCCGTATAGCCGATCTTCGTACAATACTCCAAAAACACTACGGACTGGACTCCGCGCGAGAGTAAGGCGCCGCCTTGAGTGGCGTTCCGTGCCGCGGCATATCGATGCTGAACGCGAGCGAGGAAACCAGTCATTTCTATCTTCTAATACTTTTCAAGTATTGCCTGCTGGGAACCCAGTCCGTATGCTCTGCGCAGTTTTACGGGTGTGTTTCGCGGCCTGGGATCCGAATCTCTGGTCAACGATTGAACGAGTAAGCCTGGCGAAGATATTCCGCAAAGGCCTGGGGATAGGTGTGCGTTCACTGCTGCCAGAGCGAGTTCCGACAAAACAAAATCTGAGGTGAAGCGCTCATGTCATTCGCTCCGATGGACATTTTTTCGAGATTGATTCTTGTGATCCTGTTTGCACTTGTGTGTTGGACTGGAATTCGCGCGCAGGACATTTCCGCGAGTATCCATGGAACAGTCGTGGACGAAAGCGGCGGGACGGTGAGCGGCACGAAGGTGACGGCTGTCAATACCGATACGGGATTGCAGCGGACGGCTGTGACCAATTCCCAAGGTACATATGTGCTCGTGGAATTGCCAGTGGGGCGTTACCGCGTGGAAGCGGAGGCGCAGGGATTCAAGAGGTATGTGCAGGAAGGAATTTCGCTGGACGTTAACCAGCAGGCGACGGTGGCGGTGCATCTGGTGGTGGGAACGGCGACGCAGTCGATTCAGGTGACGTCTGACGCGCCGATCATCGAAAGTACGTCTACGAACCTGGGACAGACGGTGGGCGAAAGGGAAATTCTGGGCCTGCCGTTGAATGGAAGGGATTTTACACAGCTTGGATTATTGCAGACAGGCGTGGTGCCGCTGACGCCTGGCCTGTTGGAAGCGGGAGGTTCGGCCCGCGCCGGGCAGGCGTACGCGGTGAACGGGCAGCGACCGGAATCGAACAATTTCCTGATCGACGGAGCGGACAACTTCGATACGGTCGACGGCGGATTAGTGATGAAACCGCCGATCGATGCGATTGCGGAATTCCGGATTTTGACGCATACGGCGAACGCGGAGTTCGGCCACAGTACGGGATCGACGACGAATATCATCACCAGATCCGGAACCAACGAGTACCATGGGACAGTCTGGGACTTCTTACGGAACAACGCGATGGACGCAAAGAGTTTTTTTGCAGACAGCGTTGAGCCGCTGCACCGGAATCAGTTTGGGGGCGTGTTCGGAGGCCCGATCAAGAAGGACAAGACGTTTTTCTTCTTGTATTACGAGGGGGTCCGCGACACGCAGGGAGAAACGACGCTGGCGACGGTGCCATCGAACGCGGAGCGGACAGGAGATTTCGCGGATCAATGCCCGTTGAATAACGGGACGTTCAATTCGCAGGGGTTGTGCGTCGACAATACGTCCGGTCAGCTTAGCCCCAACGGGCAGCTCATCAATGAATTCACCGGCAATTCGATTCCCTACAATCAACTGCCGTTCATCAATCCCATTTCGCACACGCTTCTGTCGTATTATCCGCTGGCGAATGACGGGCCATTTACTTACGTAGGCACGCAGACGCTAACGAGCAATACGGACCAGTTCGGCGTGCGCGTGGATCATTACCTGACGGACCGGGACACGTTGAACTTCCGGTATAGCTATGGGCAATTGGGCCAGATCGACCCGCTTCCAACCGGAGGAGCGAACGTGCCGGGATTCCCAGTGGGAGAGAATCAACGCAACCAGAATTTTGTCGCGCAAGAAACACACACGTTTTCGCCAACGGTGGTTGGAATCTTGCGGGCGTCCTACCTGAGAAACAAATTTCTGCTAGGGACGAATATCAATCACACGGACCCGGCTAGCCTAGGATTTCAGTACGAGCCGTCGCTCGAGGAGGCGATCGGGCCGCCGTTCATCCAGGTGGGCGGGTATGCATCGATCGGGAATCCGATTACCGGCCCGCGGAACACGTACCAGAACACGTATGATTTTTCCGGTTCGCTAACGTGGATCAAGGGGCGCCATCAATACAAGTTTGGCGGCGGCTATCAGTACGACCAGATCAACGTGCTGCAAGGAATTGCGACGAACGGATTTTTCGTGTTTTCGACGTTCCCTGTGAACAATGCCTTCGCGAGCTTTATGTTTGGCCAGCCGGTGGTGTTCCTGCAGGGCGGGGGGAATTTCTATCGCGGATTGCGCGGGCAGGCGTTCAATTTGTACGCGCAGGACACGTGGAAAGTGAGTTCGCGGGTAACGGTGAATTATGGATTGCGATACGAAGTACCTTCGCCGTACACGGAAATTCACAACTACCAGAGTTTGTGGATTCCCGGGCGGCAATCGGTAGCGTTTCCGAGCGCGCCGACAGGATTGCTCTATCCAGGAGATCCGGGGGTTCCGCGCGGATTGATTCCCACCGACCGCAATGCGTTTGCGCCGCGCGTGGGATTGGCGTGGGACGTTCGAGGCGACGGAAAGTGGCTAGTGACTTCGGCGTACGGGATTTTCTACGATCCTTATTATACGGGCGAGGGCGGGCCGTTGCAGGACCCGATCAGCGCGCCACCTTATCTGCAGACTCCACAGGTGAGCACACCGAATTTTGCCGATCCTTTCAATGGGCAGAATCCATTCAACGGGACCTTTTCTCAAGATATGACCCTGCTAGTGTTGAATCCCAATCTCCGGCTGCCCTACGCACAGGATTGGAACTTGAATATAGAGCGTGCGTTGGGCAGCGACTGGCTGTTGGAAGTCGGGTACATCGGGACGAAAGGAACGAAGCTCCCGCGTTTCATTGAAGCGAATCCGGCGGTGTACATACCGGGGGAGTCGACGCAGGGAAATGCAGACCAAAGGCGGTTATATTCGGGATGCACGCTGACGGGAACGGCGCCATGCGCATACTCGTCTGTCGGGGAGATAGCGGGAATCGCGGATTCGTCATACAACGCGTTGCAGGTGAGCCTGAAGAAACGATTTGCTCGTGGGTTCTCGATGCTGGTGTCGTACACGCTTTCGAAGACGCTGGACGACGTGTCGTCATTCAACATTACGGGCTCGGCTTCGCAGAGCGTGGCCGGAGAAAACGATCTTGCGCAGAATCCCTTCGAGGTGAAGGCGGAGTGGGGCCGGTCAATGTTCGATGCCAGGCACCGGTTCGTGACGAGCTATCAGTGGGATTTGCCGTGGTACAAGCATCACGACAAGTGGTACGGGCACGTTCTGGGGAATTGGCAGGTGAACGGAATCACGACGCTGATGAGCAATACGCCGTTCACCGTATACGATTCGAGTAATCCATCGTTGCAGGGAAGCGCGCCGGAAATCTCCGGATTCTTCAGCAGCCGGCCGAATATTGTGGGCAACCCGAATACCGGGAGGTGCCCTGGAGGGATCCCGGTGCGGACGGCGGGATGCTGGTTCAACACGAATGCGTTTGCACATGCGGCGACCGGGCAGTTTGGAGATGTGGGCCGCAACACCATGGATGGGCCGGCGTTTCAGCAGTGGGATTTTTCGGCGATCAAGACGATTCCGATCCACGAGAGCATGAATCTGCAGTTCCGAGCCGAAATCTTCAACATCTTCAACAATGTGAATTTCAAGCTGCCGAACAATGACATCAATTCGCCCGGGTTTGGGCAGATTGTTGCGGCTCAGCCTGGGAGGATTGTGCAGTTGGCGCTGAAGTTCCAGTTCTAGGGCGATAAGGCCCCGGAGGAACCGCATTCGTGCCGAGTAGGCTGACTTAATTTTTTCCGGCGAGGGTTCGAAGGTATCAAGGGCGGCGGTTTCGAAGACGCTGCAGTCACGAACCCGTATTCCATGGGACGCAGCTTCAGGCCTCTACCTTATTAAGCTGGAAGTTATGGCTTCTGAAACGACCAGATCTGACAAAAACGCGTAGAAGGCGCATGATCCAGCTAAATTCGCGGCTGGTTTGGAATCCAAAGAACGACATATACAAATACAGTAATCATGGAAAAAAGTAGTAGCAAGGCGCAAATCGCCGCATATTTACTGACGATTGTGACTATGGCGGAGAGGGGGAATTCCACCCACGCACGCTGAGAAATTCTCGGCGGCGATGGTAAAAACGCAACTTCTTTGTGGTCAACGAGCAATTTGTCGATAAACCATTTTGCCAGTGTCATTGGAAAATCTTAGGTCTGGAATTTCGTCAAAAGTCTTAGGAAAAGCTTAGGAAGATTGAATGCCTTCCACGTTCCTGAGAGGTAATCGGGCTGGGGACTTTGACCTCAACGGGTGAAGCTTACCAGAGCGGCGCGGGGAGCCAAACTGCAAAAACGGGCGGCGGAGGAGTACAATCGCGGGCGAGTTGGGGGGCCAAGGGAGGAAGCGATGGCGACGAATGCCGCGGCGAGAGCGATGGTGAATCATCAGTTCCGGCTGGCAGCGCGGCCGGTGGGGATGGTGAAGCGAAGCGATTTCAATTATGTGGAGGAGGCGGTCCGAGAGCCGAAAGAGGGCGAGTTGCTGGTGAAGATGATTTACATCTCGCTTGATCCGGCGATGCGCGGATGGATGAACGAGGGACGGTCTTACGTACCGGGAGTGGCGATTGGGGAGGTGATGAGGGCGCTGGCGCTGGGGAAGGTGCTGGAGTCGAAGAATGCGGCGTTTGCGGCGGGCGATTATGTGTATGGACCATTTGGCGTGCAGGAGTACGCGATTACTAACGGGCTGGGCATCACGAAAGTGGACCCGAAAATCGCGCCGCTGGCGGTGTATCTGGGCGCGCTGGGAATGCCGGGGATGACGGCGTACTTCGCGCTGCTGGAGACGGGCGAGCTGAAGGCGGGCGATGTGGTGGTGATGTCGGCGGCGGCGGGAGCGGTGGGAAGCGTGGCGGGGCAGATCGCGAAGATCAAAGAGTGTCCGGTAGTGGGGATTGCGGGCGGGCCGCAGAAGTGCAGGTTCGTGAAGGAGGAGCTGGGATTCGACGCGGCGATTGATTACAAGAGCGAGGATGTGAGGAAGGCGATCGCGCAGCACTGCCCGAAGGGAGTGGACGTTTATTTCGATAATGTGGGCGGGGAGATTCTGGAGGCGACGCTGGCGAATCTGGCGCTGAGGGGGCGAGTGGTGCTGTGCGGAGCGATCTCGCAGTACAACACGACGGCGGGGATCAAGGGGCCGTCGAATTATCTGTCGCTGCTGATCAATCGCGGGACGATGCGCGGGATGATCGTGTTTGATTTCGCGGCGCGGTACGGCGAGGCGGCGCGGGAGATGGCGGGGTGGATCCGAGCGGGGAAGCTGAAGACGAGGGAGGATATTGTCGAGGGATTTGAGACGTTTCCGGAGACACTACAGAAATTGTATAAGGGGGAGAATTTGGGGAAGTTAATTTTGAAGGTGGGTGAGGAATAGGGGCGCGACGGGGCGAGTGTAGTATAGTCGGCGGACAGGGCGAACAGGCAGGACAAGTACAGCCTAACAGCGAGCGCGGCGGACTAGGTGTTAGCCTCTCCAGCAGTTCCTTCAATATCCTGAAGAGGCGTTTAAGAATTCTACGTAGTCGGAGGGCCGCGGGCTAATATCCTTCGCCAGTCATGCACGTCTAAGAGGCCGAGGTAAAAACCATGCGCCAATTGAACCGCGTCGTTTTTGCTGTAGTGCTGTGCGCCGCCTTTGCAACGATTGCGCGCACGCAGAACGATTTTCCGCCGCCGCAGTTGCTTGACCACATTACTCCGAACGGCATTCGGGCACACATGGCGTTTCTGGCGGACGATCTGCTCGAGGGGCGCGA
The DNA here is from genome assembly GCA_036521695.1 of Candidatus Acidiferrum sp. Taxonomy (GTDB): domain Bacteria; phylum Acidobacteriota; class Terriglobia; order Acidiferrales; family UBA7541; genus Acidiferrum. The sequence continues at coordinate 6,130 of DATDHE010000053.1, forward strand.
GACAGGGACGCGCGGCTATATGCTTGCCGCGAATTACGTCCGCGCGCAGTGCGAGCAGATGGGGCTCGAGCCTGCCGGCGACAACGGCACATATTTTCAGAGCATTCATTTCCGGAAGCTCACGCCGCAGCCGAAGCGCAACTCTTTCGTGATCCGGCGCCCCACGGGCGAGCTGAAGCTCGCGTTCGAGAAAAATTATCTGATAGCGGGCGACGCCGCGCGCGAAGACACTTCGGTGAAAGGCGGGATGGTTTTTGTCGGCTACGGCGTGACGGCGCCCGAGCGGCATTACGACGATTACGCGGGCGTGGACGTGAAAGGAAAAATCGTCGTCATTCTTGCGAACGCGCCGCCGAGTTTTCCTTCCTCCGACCGCGCTTTCTATTCCGATGACTACTTCAAAGCGCGCAACGCCGCGGCGCACGGCGCGATCGGCGCGATCGGGATCTGGGCCGGCAAAGAAAGCAAGAACACGCCCTGGGAAAAGATCATCGAGTTTATCAAGCAGCCCATCATGTATTGGCTCGATGCGCAGGGCCGACCCAATGACTACGTCTCCGAGATGCGCGCCACGGCTTTCGTGAACCAGGACACCGCGAACCTGATCTTCCAGGGCTCGGCGCATACGTTCGACGAAGCGCTCGAGCGCCTGGAAAAAAGCCAGCCGACGAGTTTTCCGCTCATCGGCACGGCCTCGCTGCACGAAGTCGCGAAATACGCCGAGTCAAACAGTCCCAACATCGCGGCCATTTTGCGCGGCTCCGACCCCGCGCTGAAAGGCGAATACGTGGTCTTCACCGCGCATGTCGATCACGTCGGCATCGGCGAGCCGGTGAAGGGCGACAATATTTACAACGGCGCGGCGGACAATGCGTCGGGCACCGCCGCGCTGCTTGAAATCGCGCGCGCGTTTGCCGAAACGAAAGAACGCCCGAAGCGCTCGCTGCTCTTCGTCGCCGTCGCCGGGGAAGAAGAAGGACTGCTCGGCTCCGACTATTTCGCGCGGCATCCGACCGTGCCGGCGTCGCAGATCGTGGCGAACATTAATATGGACGGGATTTCGCTCTTCTACGAATTCAAGGACATCGTCGCGCTCGGCTCCGAGCACAGCAGCCTGATCAAGGAAGTGGACGACGTCGCCGCGCACATGCACCTGGAAGTGAGCCCCGATCCCATGCCCGAAGAAAATTTCTTCATCCGCAGCGATCAATACTCGTTCGTCAAGCAGGGCGTTCCTGCGCTCTCGATCAGCGAAGGATTCAAGACCGTTGATCCCGCGCTCGACGGCAAAAAAATCCAGATTGACTGGGAGAAGACGATTTATCACACGCCGCAGGACGACATGAAGCAGCCACTGAATTTCAAAGCCGCGCGTCTGTGCACGCAGGTGCTGCTGGCGGTCGGCTACGAAGTGGCGATGGCGCCCGCGCGCCCGACGTGGAACTCCGGCGACATTTTCGGGGAGCGCTTCGCCAAGCATTAGCCGGCTCCGGCTCGCCCGCGCGAACAGTCTGAGTGGATCGGCTTACTCGCGCGAATCGGAACTGTTACCTTCCTGAGCGATGTGGCGTTACCATGAAGAGGATCGGCCCCGCCCGAGGAGACCTTCGTGCCATCGCGGGCGCGCGTCGGACTTCTACGGGCCGGGAGGAACCCTGACACATCTGGGAGATGAGTTCTGGCGCCCGGTAATCGCAAGCAAGCGCGTCCGAGTGCTGATAGCCGATCAAAGTGACGTCTGGTTAGAGCTGGTCACCTGCTTGGTTTGCTTTTTCTGTGGGATAAGATTGCGATAAAGGAGCTCTGTAAACGCTCGGCTAAATCCGAATCGAAACTCCTCTAACTAACTCTAATGACTGGAGAAATATGGCGGAGAGGGGGGGATTATATTGCTCCCTTTTTCGCAACTCTCTTGTTTTCTGTCACTTCACTCGTAATACGTGCATTTTCTGTCGTTTAGGGCCGAGTCTCAGCAGTCGCATCCGTCTCAGCAATGCCTCCGGTCTCTCCTATGGACAACGAAAGCGCTCAAAAAAAGTAACATGAGTAACAAACCCGAACCTCATTGTTGGTCGGCGGCGACGCGGGACCAGCTGCATAGGCGTTTTCATGGCCTTGACAAACCTCAATTCATGACATACAGTGTACGTACATTGCAGACGCGAGGGAACTATGGCCGTATCGCATTCTAGAACCATCAGAACTAGGCGCATTAATCTCCGCGCCACAGACCGTCAAGAAAAACTCATTCGCACTGGCGCCGAGACGACTGGCCTCAGCGTGACGAACTTTATCCTGGATAGCGCCTGTTTACAGGCAGAGCGCGTGCTTGCCGACAAACGCGAGTTCATCGCTTCTCCTAAACAGTGGAAGACGTTTGTCGAGGCCCTCGACAGACCGGCTCAGATAAAACCAGAGCTAGCTCGCCTTTTTTCCGAAACTGGCATCCTAGAGCGCGAGTCTCGGAAGTGACGAGCAGTTCTCCGCACGAAAATAGACAGCCTCTTTCTGTCATTGAGAAACTGACGAAGGATCATGACCCTTCATCGTTTGACTGCGGAAAATCGTCCCTCAATGATTGGCTCCGCCGATTCGCCCTCACAAACCAACAGAATGACTCGGCTCGCACCTACGTCCTTCATCGAGCTGGTAAGGTTGTCGGCTATTACTCTCTCTCCGCAGGCTCAGTCCGCAGCGAAGAGTCGCCGGCGCGCATCGCAAAAGGACTCGCAAGGCATCCGATTGGCGTCATTTTGCTTGCGCGTCTTGCGGTTGACCACACTGAACACGGAGCGGGGCTTGGCAGGACTATGCTGGTTAACGCTTTGTCGCGAGCTATGACCGCAGCCGATGCGATCGGGGCGAGGGCGATGTTAGTTCACGCCATCGACGAAGACGCTGTGGCCTTCTACAGAAAATTCGGATTTGAACGCTCACCGCTTGATCCCAAACAACTCATGCTGCTTATGAAGGACCTCCGCGCAACCCTGCAGTCAGTTGGTTTGGGCTAAGATCGTTCATTGAGGATCGTAGTCGAACCTTGCGCAGTTACGCTGCGGTTTTCGCAGTACGTGTGAACGGAGACCAGAGGAAGAAACAAGGACAGCACAAACATCAGAACCGAGCCCGACAATAGCAGGAACGTCCGGTCACTCTTCATGCCGCAATTCTACAACGATACCGCGAGACAAACCCCGGTTAACGGGGTATCGAAGAAGTGGGGACCAGTACCCAAGTTACCGGCCGGTTATGGTGTCTATGAGGGCATGGGCTTGGCGATTCCACTCACGTATTTGAAGGAGCAGCGGAAGTTTGTTTTGGCAGCTGATAGCCTGGGGCTCAAGTACCTCTATCAGACTGGTTATGACCCAAGTGAGTCTGTCGACTTGCTAGAACGAATTTCACGCCGGAATGTTACGTCGAAGAAGGAGCCGAACGCGTTAAGCCCATTCCCCCCGTTGGCTGTCCGTTTGGATTGCATGAAGAAGGAAATTGCAAGGATCTTTCCGGCGCTCGAACAGGCGACCATCTCGTCTTCGGAATTCGAGAATGCGAAGGATCGGTTCTCTTCTCGCAAGCGAATGGGCTCTGAGCCAAAGCCTCTCCCTGAACTTCGAAAACCGCCTGCACCTAAATCTTGATAGCGCCTGGTTAACCGGGAAGGCGGCCGCAAAGCGGTGCGTTCGACCGCGGCGAACACACTGGCACGCGATCCCTCGCGCTTCCGGAATGGTCGCTGGTTCAGCCGCTCTTCGGAGCGACTTCGAATTGAACTTCGGCCGGTACCTCCCTGCGTTCGGGCGGGCGGACGACGATGACACGGATACGCAGCCCAAAACCTTAGGAACAAGTGCATAAGTACCGATTCCAGCATTAGCGTTACTTTCGGCAGTGTCGCCGGCAATCCGAAAGTAATCGCATAAGATAAGTCCTCCGGTAAACGTTAGTGCTCTATCGGAGGCGCGTTTTCGCGAAAGCGTGAAGTTGGGCGAGGTGCTCTTCGCGCGTTCGATAGAGCCGTTTGAAGGTGGCCGCTGGCGGTTGCGGTGGATGCGGGCTAATGGCTATGGGAATTCAATCTTTTCGCCCACCTGTAAGCTATTGGTTTTGCGGTACTTATAAAATGAGCATGTGCGAGAACCGCAGTTCGATGCGTTACGCTGGGGCATGACGTGCGGAGCATAGCACGCGAAGCGTCCGCCGCGCCAGCGGCTAAGTTCAAACCTGCTAACCGTCCAAGTTCGTACTAGTGTTCTGTCCCATAATTAACTGGCATTAGTATTGCTGGGAATGTAGGCATCTCCTGTGCACAATGGAGGTGACGAAAGCGGTTTTGCTTTTGCATGCGGAGCTGCGCGAACAGCTGGAAAGCTTAGCCAACTTGCGCTCTCTTCCGGCGGAGTGGCCCTCCACACACCTGTCCGCTAAGCGGACTTACCAGGAGTGGGAGTTTCAGCGGGTCTTGTGGTCTACTTCCGGCTAGTTGTAGCGGTAACGGTCATCCCTGCCTCTTCCAGGACGAGAGGCAGGCGGTCGATTGGTATTTGACCGTGGTTGACGATGGACGCAATCCGATGTGTGAACGTCGGATGTGTCATAAACAATTCGGTGAAAGCGTCAAATGCGGGCGGTAATTCACGAGATTGATGAAGCTTGGCCAAAGCCTGAACGCCAATC
>DATDHE010000054.1:0-15112 GCA_036521695.1 Candidatus Acidiferrum sp.
CCGACGGAGCACCAACGGATCCTGTTGCAACGTCTGGGTATGCGGCTGCCTACAGCGTTAGAACGGACAGAAATGTAGTGGAAACTTCCTGGTACCCACATTGATTCCAAAGACTTTATTCACGTAACTGCGGAAGTTGGGTTAGATTAGGCAGTTTCGTGGAATACCGAAGCGGCAGACTCTCTGCCGTTTTTTTTATTTTCGGGTTCAGTGTCGGGTAGCCAAGTGCATTTACATCGCAGGCGCAGTTGTTAGTTAGGCGATGTATCCTGGATGCACAGAGCCCAGTTATTTCTCTGTCCGCTAAATATGTCCGGTCCCGTAAATGCACGGCAGGGCGAAGCCCTGCGGTCTTTTCTAGCCCGAAACAAATGCCTGACGAGATGGCCATCCGAGTTTTACGTGTCCCAGAGCGGTGAATTTCGTGCAGCATTATGATTACTTCCAAATCTCTTAGAATCAATACTTGCAAAAGTGCATGAAAACAAAAGGTTTTAACTCTCTTCAGAATGAACACCTATGAAAAAGATAGGGGGGAGGGGGTCTTATTGTTAACCAGCAATTCCAGTCTAGTGGGGAGACGGCTTTGGTGCTGGAGCGGCGTCCACGCCGAAATCCCAGACATACATATTTATTCCATCGGGCAGGACTTCCGCCAGAACGTATTCACCGGGCGGGAGCGGCGCGCTCAGTGTGAATCTGTAAATCTCCGGGGCGACTTCCCAGCGCTGAATCGCGATTTCATCCCTGTCCTCCGAAAGCTCTTGGCCAAATAAGCTTCGGATGGACTCGAGCCGTCGTTTGTCTCCCTTAACCAGGGCGTGCACCAAGGCGAGTTCTGGCCCTGACTCGCCTTGTCGCTTGGTTCTCAGCAAGGTGGAATCGTGTTCCGGGTCGGTGGCCGTCTCGCGCAGATAGAACTCCGGCTGCGTGCTCGTGAGCCGTACCGGAGCCTTGGCGCCCGGGAGTTCAATGTAGTGTTTGCTAGGGACAATGGGTATCGGCGAGAGCACCTGTTTCACAACATTTTTCTTGTCTACTCGCACTTGCGATCCAGCCTGCTCGATCTTCCTGATCGACTTGCCCTCCAATGCAAACATGCCTTCTCCGTCAGGCAAGAACACCCCAGGTGCCACCCGCAAGCTGGCATCCACATCCACCGGTGTTTCCGCATTCGCGGCTGCCTCCTGGATTCGGACCTTTTCCAGGAGAGCTGACGTTGTTTTCTCGTCGGCCAGTTCCGCCTTTTTCGTCGCGTCCCAATCCACCAGGGAGTCAGGGATCTCTTCCCACGCGCCTCGTTCGACGCTAAAGTAGCGAACCCGGTCGCCGTTCTTTTCATAGCTTCGGACCAGCTGGAAAGTTCCATCCTTCAGCACCAGCTTTTTGCCGTGGGGAAGACCTCTAGGCGTGGATGGGCTGGCTGCGGCGTCGGTGGCAGGCTTCTGGGCGTTGGTCGTAGCTTGCTGCCGGGCGGCAGCCGCGGCTGGCCCCCGCCAGGTCGTTCCCACCCAACTCAGCAAAGCCAGTTGCATAAGCGAAGCGACGGTAGAAGACAATCTCATGAATGTTTCTGGCGTATCAGATGCCGGACGGAGGAGCCGGTTTGCCCTCGGTCGAGCATACCCCGCTGCTCACGGCCCCGCAACTGCCCTCCGCGGCTGTCGTAAATACAAAAGGCTCTTTCCGGAGTACCGGAAAGAGCCTTTCTGGGATCGAAGCCCGTCGAATATCTAGTGCGTGCAGCGCGGGAACAACGTTACCAGCACCATCAAGTCAGACAGGGTAAACAACCACTGGTCCGCCTGCTTGCCTGCCGCTTCCGCGGCCCGCGCGATAAAACCCAAGTGGCGGCTCTTGGCAAAATTGCGAATGTGGTCGACGCAAATCCCGGTCAGGCTGGCAAGTTCCGCGTCGGTAAAAATCTTTTGGCTCGATTTTACGGTAACCATGGCCTTGTCCCTCTTACTGTGTGCCACACCGCGCGTCTACTTCTCGCTCCTACTGCTTTTGATGCTTCTTGCAGCGTACGCGATGCACCGTTTCTAGAGCAATAGTAGTTCCGTTCTCTCTACCTAAAACGAAAAGCCTAGTACTTTTGTTCCAAGCCCCTGTGTAAAAAGACATTATCCAATAATGGGTACGCCAGGCCATCTGGTACGAATCGCAAGAAAGAGGGAACAGGAGGGAAAAAATGTCTTACTTTTGCAAACTCTCTATGGCTTTCGGTAGACTGGCCGCAATCTCTCGCATCTGTTTTGTGTGGCGCACTTCATGCGATGCGATGAATTGCATCCATTCATACGCGCTTAATGTTCCGAGCGCGGGATGTGCCCAGAAGTATTCACCCAAGTTCCGGCCCCTTGTTTCATCCAGAAATGCCAGCGAACGCTCCCGCACGATACGCAATTCCGCGAGCATCTCCTCTTTATCGCGCAGCATGTCCGGCTCAACGGGCACTGGCGACTTGCGACGAATCCAGCGCGACTCGACAAGCGCCATCGGGAGGTGAATTCTCTTTAACAAAGAAACGCGCTTCGGAGGCTTCTGCGCAACCCGGTCCGCTTTTCCGATGACTGCCCGTTCCACCATCATCAAATGTGCGACAAGTTCCGCCGCCGACCATCTCTCCTCGCTTGGCCGGATCGTCCATTCTTTAGCAGGGACGGAATCGGCCGCGGACAAAAGCCCGGTCTGCGCTTTGGCCAGGCAGTCGAGGAGGGAGTCAAGTTTTTGCGGCAAGTTAGATTCCATTCAGGTCCATCAGACTAATCCGCCTCCGGCTTGCTCGAAGGCGTGCGCCAGTTGCAGGACGGTGGCTTCGCCGAAAGCTGGCCCGAAGATCTGCAAGCCCACTGGCAGCTTCCCGCAGATTCTTCCGCAAGGAACAGAGATGCCCGGTACTCCCGCTAGCGATCCCGTAACTGTATATATATCAGCAAGATACATCTGCAGGGGGTCGTTCGTTTTTTCCCCTAATTTGAAAGGAGGAATCGGCGACGTCGGCGTCACGATCACATCCACTTTCGTAAAGGCGTCTTGAAAATCATGGGCAATCAGTGCGCGAACCTTTTGACCCTTGAGGTAGTACGCGTCGCAATAGCCGGCCGACAAAACATAGGTTCCCAACACAATCCGTCTCTTGACCTCGGCGCCGAATCCCGCTCCTCGCGTCTTGCGATACATCGCGAGCAGGGAATCGTCTTCCACGCGCAGGCCATAGCGCACACCGTCATACCGAGCTAGGTTGGAGCTCGCCTCCGCCGTCGCGATGATGTAATAGGTCGCGATCGCGTAGTCGGTATGGGCCATGTGGATTTCGCGCAGCGCGCATCCGAGTTTCTTGAGAACCCCTATCCCTGCTTCGATCTTCGTGCGAACGCCAGAGTCCATTCCCTCGGCGAAATACTCCTTGGGAATGCCGATCCTCAGCCCCTTGACGGGCTTTTCCATCGCGGCACGATAATCCGGGACCGGCGCGATGGTGGAAGTCGAATCATTCGCGTCGCGCCCGGCGATTACACGTAGGACTGCAGCGACGTCTCGAGTGTTCGTCGCAAACGGTCCGATGCGGTCCAAGGAAGATGCAAAAGCGATGAGTCCATACCGCGAGACCCGTCCATAGCTTCCCATCATCGCGGGTATCCCGCAGAACGACCCTGGTTGCCGAATCGATCCACCCGTATCCGTTCCAAGCGACGCCACGGCCAGCCCAGCCGCAACTGCTGCCGCCGAGCCGCCGCTCGAACCGCCTGGCACGCGGTCCGTTGCTTCCGGGTTTCTGACTGCGCCATAGGCCGAGTTTTCGTTCGAGCTGCCCATGGCAAACTCGTCGCAATTGGTTTTGCCAAGAATCACGGCTCCTGCGGCTTCGAGACGTTCCACCGCAGTCGCGTCGTATGGCGGGACATAATTCTCAAGGATTTTCGACCCGCAGGTGGTGCGCACTCCGCGCGTGCTGATCACATCTTTGATTGCGATGGGTACGCCTGCGAGCGGGGGCAGGGGTTTCCCCGCCCCGACCAGAGCATCCATGCGGTTCGCCTGGGCGTAGGCGCGTTCTTCGGAGAGTGTTAGGTAGGCATTCAGCTCTGTGTTGCGTTCTCCAATTCGCTTGTAGAAATCCGCCGCCAGCTCGCGTGCCGAAACTTTCTTCGCGGCAAGCGCTTCTTTTACTCCGTCAATCGTCCAGGTCGTCATAGTGGGAGAGGCATTTTTGCCTGTCTTCTTTTAACTCTTGCTTCATTTCTTGCCAAAACCGGGCAGACACGAGTGTCTGTCCTACTCAGCGCTCAATCACCTTCGGCACTCTAAAGTAGGGAGGTTCCGGATCAGGTGCCTGTTTCAGAATTTCAGCCGCAACATTGCACGGCACTGTCACGTCTTCCCGCAACGTCGCGTCGGCGGTCTGATCGTCTGCCAAAACCTGGGCCATTGGCTCAACGCCAGCTGTATCCAGTTTGTTCAATTTGCCGATGTATTCCAGGATTTCATCAATTTGCGTTCGGTACATCTCCAGCTCGGCATCGCTTAAATCCAGATAGGCCAGCTCCGCCACCCTTTGGACATCTTCCCGACTGATTTTCAAAGTGATTTCCCGCCTTCATTCCATTTGCAATGCTGCAAAATTCTAGCATATCCGCGCAGATCGCCCGGGCTGCTACTGGATGACCTGAGCTGCCTTTGGATCGGAGATGAGCACCACAAAATCGTAGCCGAAGATGACGCGCTCCAGCTCCGGATCAATTTTTCCGTATTTTGAAAACCCATCGCGCAAAGCGCGCAAATCGTAGAGGGTCCAGGAATTCTCGACCTGCGCATCGAACAGAGGCTTGAGGAAGAGAAATGGCGAGTCTTTGTCGCCCGCCAGATCGAGCGGCGCCGCTTCCGCTGGTTTTCCGATGCCAACAAAGTGCAATTGCTCGCCCTTCACCCCGGCGATAAGTATGTGCACGGATTTCAACTGGTTAGCCTCGGCGGCCTCGCCGATTAGGTTGCCCAGTTCGCTTGATCGCAGCGGATTGATGCCGCGAAACATGTGATACGCGCCGAACTTGAAAAAAACCTTGGGCAAGACACCGTTGCTTTGCGAAGAAGCCGCAAAGGGCTCGGAGAAATTCTTTTTCATCAGCAGCGCGCGCTGGCGGTTCGATTTGTAGTAGTCGCCGCTCATGTTTTTTTGGTAGATCTCGCGGCTCACATGAAAAGCGTCAAATAATCTCTGCGCCTCGGGATTGCCTTGTTTCTTAAGCAGATCTCCTACGCGGTCTAATTCCTCTTGCTTTGCGGTCATCATAAAAAGGTCGCCGGGGCTGCCGCTCTTTGCGGCGTCGACGCGCGCTTCGGTGGCCTCCTTCAAGAGCCTCTCGACGGCGGCTTTTGCTTCCGGGCCTGGGTTCGTCGCCAGAATCTTGTCCGCCAGAAAGCCGGTCGCGCCCATGAATTCCTGATCCAGGCCCCAGAGCGTCATGTGTCCGGGCGAAGCTGCGCTCTCGCATTTTTGCAGCATGGCAAACTCTTCCTGCCAGTTGTAGAACGCGATCGTTTCCGGATATTTTTTCTCGAATTCCGCCAGTTGCTTCGCACCGTCCGCGCTGCGCGCCATCTTTTCGAGATCGGAAGCAACATGAGTGCCGATTTCGAGTCCCATATGGTGGAATCCGTGCGGCGCAAGCTCCGCACAAAGAGCCGCAGTGAACTTGGGAATTTGCCGGATGCCGTGATCTTCGCCAAGCGCCACAAACTGTGCTTCTGCCATGGCCGCGCGAAGGACTTCCGCACTGGGCCCGGCGAGTTTTCCGTCCTGCACACTGATCGCCCCGCGATTTTTCTTCAGGGTTTCCGTAAACTCAGTGTTTTGTGCCCGCACGCAGGGTGTAAGCAAGAAACAAGTGGCGCACGCGAGCGCCGCAGTCCGATACATTTTCATTTCTTCTCCGTCGGTTGGCCAAACCCTCAGGCTTCGTTTGCTTTACGCCCGATCTGCCTTACGCATTGTAGAGAAGAAAGGTTCCTCGTCAATCCTCAAGGAAACAGCCGGTGAACACATCCTCAAGGACGCAGCCCTCCGGGTCACGGTGGATATCACTCTTTCTCGCGCTTTTCACTTGGAACCGCCGCGGATTCCAGCTCTGCGATGGAATGATGCATGCTCGCCATCCGCCAATGTCCTTCGGACTTCTTGCACATCGCCATGCCGCGGCCGTGCAGCTTGCCCCGCGCTGAGTCAATCGTAAATTCATACTCGTACCACACCGCTTCGCCGATGGGATGAAAGGCGCTCTCGCGGATCTTCAGCTTCGCGGCTGGCTCTTGATGAAAATACCTCTGGCGGAAATAACCGACTACTTGCTCCCGGCCATAGAGCTCCGTGTCGGTCGAGAAAAGCACGATCTTTGGGTCCAGGCAGTCGCCAAACTTTTCCTCGTCGGAATCATTGAAGGCGTCGACGCACCGGTGCATTTCATGCTGCATCGCGCTAACCAATTCCGTGCCGTGCACTTCGTCCGCTGTCGCGACATGAATCGTCTGCTCTTTCAGGTTGATGCTGGCGCCCAGTTTTCCCAGGAGATCGACCCCCAGGATGCCATCGATTTTTCGACCGCAAGCTTTTCCAATCGCCGAAAGATCGATGGCCGGCAATTTCACCTCGAGCAGTTTCGTTCGGCCCACTATTAAGTCAGGCAACGTTACTTCCTTTGCGCTTGTCGCGAGCGTGCCGCTCCAAGACGTCACGTGAATGTCTCGCGCCTGCCCTGAGGCGAACGATTCCAGATTCAGGATCGACGTGGCCGCCGTGTCCACCAGAAACCACCTATGCAGTCCTGTCACTTGCACTTCGATCATCGGAAGCACGTCGCAACGCTCCAGCGGAAGCTCCTGAACGTGCGCAACGGGTGGCGCGAGTCCCTGGCAGAGGATCGCGGCAATAAGCAGGGCGATGCGAAGCAGCGGGGACGCAAGGAGGGGACGGAGGACGATGGCAATTCCCACGGGCGCACCTCAGGCAGAAAAGCATAGCACAGTAAACGAACGTTCGTGCTTATGTGTGTCCTGTGTTACAGTATTTTCATGCCCCGCGCTCTCCGCTCGAATTCCCGCAAACCGTTTGTCAAAAAGCGAGTCAATAAGCGCGTAAATAAACCCGTAAATAAACCCGTGCTCCGGCGCCAGGCCAAGGGCCTCCGCACTCGCGAAGCCATCCTTGCCCGCGCCGTCGACATAGCCTCCGCTCAGGGCCTGGAAGGTCTTACCGTTGGTTCCCTCGCCGAGCAGCTTGGTATGAGCAAGAGCGGCCTTTTCGCCCACTTTGGCTCGAAGGAAGAATTGCAGCTGGCCACCGTCGAAATGGCTCGGGACGTTTTCATCGACAAGGTGACGCGCCCTGCCATCGCCGCTCCCAAGGGCATGCCCCGACTGTGGTCGTTGATCGATCATTGGCTGATCCTCGTCGAAAAACGAGTTTTCGAAGGTGGATGCTTTTTTACAGCGGCTTCTTTCGAGTTCGATGGCCGGCTGGGAGTCGTACGCGACCGCATTGCCGCGATCATGCATGAATGGATTGGCGCTATCACTCGCGCGGTGCAGGGGGCGCAAAACGCCGGCCACCTCGACCCGAAACTGGACGCGACGCGCCTCGCCTTCGAGTTTCACGCGATTGCCATTGGTGCGCATTGGGCGCATCAATTGCTCCAGGACCGTCAAGCCTATTCACGCGCGCGTTTGATGGCGCTCGAAAAGCTGCGCAGCGTTGCAACTCCGCAATCGCCTCGGCTTCCGTAATTCGGTTTTTTTTCTTACAGGTCAACGAATGGCAGGAACAACTTCCCCGGTTTTGCGGGGATATTTTTTCGCGATGTAATTATCGACGAGCGTCTGGAACGCGGCAGCCAGCTCGTCGTACGTTCCTTCGAGCGTCACATCTTTCTTCCCATCAATATAGATCGGGCAGCGCGGCGCCTCACCAGTCCCCGGCAGGCTGATGCCAATATTCGCCGCCTTCGATTCGCCCGGACCGTTGACGATACAGCCCATCACCGCCAGCGTCATTGTTTCCACGCCTTCGTATTGCGTCTTCCAGATGGGCATGCTGTCGCGTATGTAATCCTGAACGCGTTCCGCCAGTTCCTGGAAAGTTGTGCTCGTCGTGCGGCCGCATCCCGGGCAAGCCGTTACGCTGGGTGAGAAGGAACGCAGACCCAGCGCTTGTAGCAATTCGCAAGCAGCATAAACTTCTTCGCGACGGTCGCCGCCAGGTTTCGGCGTCAGCGAAATGCGAATCGTGTCGCCGATTCCCTCATAGAGCAATACACCCAGCGACGCAGCGGACCAAATCTGGCCTTTCATGCCCATCCCCGCTTCAGTTAAGCCCAGATGTAATGGTTGCTCGGTCTTGCTGGACAAATCGCGATATACAGTAATCAAATCCCGCGGCCGCGAAGTCTTGCACGAAATAATAATTTGATCGTGGCGCAGGCCGCACTCGAGAGCCAATTCCGTCGACTGCAGCGCCGAGAGCACCATGCAGTCATTAATGATTTCTTCAGATTCTTTGCCCAGGTTCTTGTCCGTGTTCTCCTGCATCTTGTGCATCACCAGCTCCTGATTCAGCGAGCCGCCATTGACGCCGATGCGCACGGGCTTGCCGTTGTCGCGCGCAATTTTGCAAATCGTCGAGAATTGTTCGTCGCGGCGCTGCCCCGCGCCCACGTTGCCCGGATTGATCCGGTACTTGTCGAGAGCCTTGGCGCACTCCGGATACTTCGTCAGGAGAACGTGCCCGTTGTAATGAAAATCGCCGATAATGGGCGCATTGCAACCGGCATCCAGCAGCCGCTTTTTAATCTCTGGCACGCCCGCCGCAGCTTCCGGCACGTTTACTGTCCAGCGCACAATTTCGGATCCGGCTTCTGCAAGCTCCACGGTCTGCTTGAAGGTCGTCGGGATGTCCGCCGTATCCGTGTTGGTCATGGACTGCACGACAATCGGCGCGCCGCCACCCACGAGCACGTGGCCCACGCGCACGCCGTAAGTCTTCCGTCGTGGCCGGCCGCTCGCAGCGGCATGTGTACCTTTGATCTGCGTAAGCATTACCCTTTCATTTTAGCCTGACTGGGTTTCGAATACGAAATCCCATGTGGGATTCACCGCGTACTACAAAATCAACCGGCCTATGCTGCTTTCTGCCTCATTTCGTTTCCCTGCGCTGCGCCGTCAATTCCCAATCCGCGTCTTTAATCGTCATCCTCATTGCGCCAGCGGTTTCCTCGAAGCGGATGCGTACTGCCGGTGCACCCCAGGGATAAAAGGCACGATTTCCAACGTGGAATAGAGGCCGTCCCATGGCGCCTTTCCGCGTCCAGGTAATCTGGTTGCGATCCGCCGTCACTTCAATTTGCTGGTTCGCGCTGAGACCAAAGACATACGTCCCCAGCAAAGCGACTGCGTCTTCCTCCGAGAGCGGAGCTTGCGGGTCCGCGTCGGCGCCGCTTAGCGTTTTTAGATATTCATAAACCGGACGCGCCGCTTCGCCGCCCGCCCTCGCGTGCCCCAGCAGACTGATGCTGTGTGGTCCACGGATGCGCTGCACGCCTGGTTGGGCCGCCACAAATGCTTTAACGACTTCCACTTGTCCAAGCATCGTTGCGGAAAACAACGACGGGCGCGCCCCCTTGGAAATCAGATACTCGGCAATCGCTCTATTTCCCATGTGCGAGGCCCCACCCAACGCAGTTTCCCAGTCTCCAAAACCCCAATCCCATGCCGCACACGCCAACGAGGGGCGAGCCTCGACCAGCTCCTTCACTCGATTTAGATCGAAATGGGCGACTGTGACCATCTCGCGGGCTAGCTCTGGCGATTGGGTCGGAAAGAGATCAGGCACCGGCGGGTGGCTGCCATTCGGATTGTTCGGCGCCTCGAATCCGGACACCTCCCGTTCGCGCAACGATGTAAACAGCGGAAGTGCAAGCGTGAAAAACTTCAACAGAGTTCGGCGCGACCAGGCATTTACCATCGGGGACCGCTGCTCTCAGCAGGTTGTCGAAGGGAGGATGCGCTGCAAGGTCAACCAACGCAAATCAATTTGTCGCAGTCTCGGATTAGAAAAAGGTGAGGCGCTATGTGGCGACGACTCATTGGCTTGGCGCCGGCGGTAAGGAGGCACCACTCGCGTCTTTTGCGACTCGAGGCGAAAACGCGGCGGCGACCTGCTGCGCAACCTCGGATTCGACCTCCAGAGGATTATCGAGGGTACTGTCCATGCGCACTACCCAGAGATGCGTCTGGTCAGACAAGCGAATCAGGTGAGCGAGAATGCGGGTCTGGCTGCCGCTGCGTTGCACTTGTCCCAGAACGACATATCGCGCGCCTAATGAGGATGCAATGGCTTTCAAATCGCGCTCGTCTCGGGAACGCCGCAGTATCTGCGCGTTGCCGACAACGTTGTATTGGCCTTGGCTCAAGGACGTGAGCCGCTCGACGACGCTGTCGGTGAGCCCATCACTGAAACGCGTTATGTCTGGATTCGCGGTTTCGTTATCGAAGCGGAGGACCGCTACGACGGGTAGCCGCTGCTGAGCCTGTTGAGTTCGCAAGCGGTATCCGGCAGCAAACGCAATTCCCAAAAGCACAGTCGCAACGAGGGCGCCCGCGATCATTAAGCCGAAGGAAAGCCTCTGCCGTTTTCCAGTCGGCTCCGCTGGCTCGGCGGCCGCATTCGCTGCCATTGCGACCGGTGCGATGAACTGGTATCCGTGTTTGGGGATTGTGCGAATAAATCGTGGAGCTGTGGCATCGTCGTCTAGCGCCGAGCGAATCTGCGCCATGCAGAAGTTCAGTCCGCGGTCAAAATCGACAAATGTGCTATCGCCCCACACCACTCGATGCAACTGTTCGCGGCGGACGACTTGTCCTGCATGTTGAATCAAGCATTCGAGAACCTGAGCTGGTTGGGCCTGCAGACGGACGAGCTGGCCGTCCCGGCGGAGCTCGCGGTTTGTCCCGCCGAATTCGAAAATACCGAAGCGAATGCGATCTGCTTCCATGTCAATATGCGCGATTGTCGCATCAATGCGAGCGCGCGGCAAAACAAATGACCAAATGGCTGGGACCTACGTGGGGGCCTGGCCTCCCGTTTTGTCTTCCCCTTGCTTATTGACAGGAGTGCTTGCATAATCCCTGTCAGTAACTAAGGGGAGCCGCAATGACCAAGCCTACCGAACTCGTCCAAGGCACTCTCGATCTCCTCATCCTCAAGACCATTGCGCTCGAGCCGATGCATGGCTGGGCGATTGCTCAGAGTATTCGGCGGGTCTCCAACAATGTCCTGCAAGTGAATCAAGGCGCGCTCTATCCCGCGCTGCACCGTCTCGAACAGCGAGCCTGGATTCAGGCTAAATGGGGCGAATCGGAAAATAATCGCCGAGCAAAATACTATTCCCTCACACGCGCGGGGCAGAAATATCTCCGGTCCGAGGAATCGAACTGGGAACGCCTCTCATCGGCGATCGGGCTGGTACTGAAGACCGTCTGAGGAGGAACGCGCCATGCGCCGGGTTCAAAACGTTTTGAACTGGCTCCGCTCAGTTCTGCGAAGGAACACCGCCGAGCAGGAACTCGGTTCGGAGCTACGCTTTCACATTGAGCGCCAAATCGAAGAAAATCTCGCCGCGGGAATGACCCGGGAAGAAGCGCGCCGTGCGGCACTGTGCGAATTTGGCGGCGTTGAACAGGTCAAGGAAGATTGCCGCGTCTCCCGCCGCACAAATTATCTCGACAACTTGCTGAAAGACGTTGGCTACGGCTTGCGCATGCTGCGGAAGAGTCCCAGTTTTACATTTTTTGCCGTCGCTGTTCTCGCCTTGGGAATTGCTGCGAACTCCGCGATCTTCAGCATTGCCGACGCTGTGTTGGTGCGCCCGCTCCCGTATCGCGAAGCGAATCGCCTGGTCATGATTTGGGAAGACGCTTCGGCCTATGGATTTCCCAAGGACACTCCGGCGCCGGGAAATTTCTCAGATTGGAGAAAGCGCAATCAGGTCTTTGACGACGTGGCTGACACCGGTTTTGGGGGTTCGTTCAATCTTACCGGCGAGGGCCTTCCGGAAAAGCTCACCGGGCGAGAGGTTACTGCAAATCTTTTCTCCGTGTTGGGTGTGACTCCTGAGCTCGGCCGCGACTTTCGCCCGGAGGATGACGTTCCGGGCGCAACTCCTGTGACGATTCTCAGTCATGGTCTCTGGCTTCGAAGATTCGGCGGCGATCCGCAAATTCTCGGCAAAGAAATCTCGCTGAACTATGAGAAGTGTACCGTCATCGGCGTGATGAAGCGCGGTTTTCAATTTCCGGACCGCGAAACGGAGTTGTGGACTCCTGAGCGCTTCACGAAGGAAGAGCTCGCCAACTACGGCAGCCATTTTCTCGAAGTGGTTGCGCGCCTTAAGCCTGGAGTCGGGCTGCAGAGCGCGAACGCCGATCTGGCGGTGATCGCCCAGCAATTGCAAAAGGAACATCCCGACTCGAACACCAAGGTTGGCGCATTCGCCGTCCCCATCCGCGAAGAACTGGCTGGCGACGTTCGTCCCGCCATTCTCATGCTTGTTGGAGCCGTCTGTTTTGTTCTGCTCATCGCGTGCGCCAATGTCGCAAATCTTCTGCTTTCTCGCGCCACCGGGCGCAGGCGAGAACTGGCGATGCGTCTCGCGCTGGGTGCCACGCGCGGCCGCATTGTACACCAGATGCTAACGGAAAGCGTCTTGCTCGCGACGCTTGCGGGCATTGCGGGTTTGCTTCTCTCCGTCTGGGGAACAAAATTTCTTGCCACGTTGATTCCGGCGGGCATCGCGCCCATGACAGGGACCGGTGTTGACGGGCGCGTGCTGCTCTTCACTCTGGCGGTCACTCTCGCGACCGGCGTCCTGTTTGGAATCATGCCAGCGTCACGCGTTTCGCAATTTCATCTGGCGCCTTCGTTGAAACAGGGCGGCGGCCAAAGCGGCGTTGGTTCGGGCGGCCAGCGGCTGCGCGATGCTCTCGTTATTTGCGAAGTTGCTCTCGCCATCGTTTTGCTTGCCGGGGGTGCGCTTATGATTCGCAGCCTCCGGAATCTCTATCACCTCGATCCGGGCTTTCGTGCCGATCATGTGCTCGTAATGCACACGCCTTTGCCGCGCCAGAAATACGAAGCTTTCACGCGCCGAACCGCTTTTTACGACCAAGTGCTTGCAAAAGTGGAGAGTCTCCCCGGCGTAGTTGCGGCCGGCTATACCACCTGGATTCCGCTCACGAATGCGGGTGGTGCGATGGGCGTCACTATCGAGGGCAAGCCGGAGCCCGCACCCGGACAAGCGCGCATTCCAAACGTGCGTATCATCAGCAAGGATTACGCGGCCGCGCTTGGGATGAAGCTCATCGAAGGCCGTTTATTCGAACAAGGCGACAGCTTCGGGAAACCTCTCGTCGCGCTCATCAATCAGACCCTGGCGAGAAATTATTGGCCCGGCGAAAACCCCCTCGGAAAACGCTTCAAAACCGGAGGCTACAAGGAAAAGTCTCCATGGATTACCGTGGCTGGAATCGTCGGTGACATTCACCAGGCCGGCCTCGATATTCCCGCGAGGGCGGAAATGTATTTTCCGTATCAGCAGCAGGATGATGGCTTTGACCCCGAGTATCTCGCCGTTCGAACTTCGGGTGACCCCATGGCGCTGGCGGAAAGCGCGCGGCAACAGGTGTGGGCCGTGGACAAAGAGCAGCCTGTCGCCGGTGTAATGCCGCTCGAGGATCTCGTCGACGACAATTTATCCTCGCGCAAAATGCAAGCCTTGCTGCTCAGCGGCTTCGCTGGGCTGGCGCTCTTGCTCGTCACGCTCGGAATTTACGCCGTGCTTTCCTTTGCGGTGACACAGCGTACGCAGGAAATTGGAGTGCGCGTCGCGCTCGGCGCCCAGCCACGCGACGTGCTGCGCATGATTATTGCGCAGGGCTTCAAATTATTTTTGATTGGCGCCGCGATCGGATTGGCTGCTGCCTTAGCGCTGTCGCGCGCGCTCGTGCACTTGCTGTACGGAGTGAGCGCGTATGATCCCTCGTCGTTTGCCATCGTGACGATTCTGTTGGCCGCCGTCGCTCTGCTGGCTTGTTACGTCCCCGCGCGCCGGGCTACACGCGTCGATCCGCTCATTGCTCTGCGGTACGAGTAACGAAAAATTCTCTACCCTTTTATTTTGGATAAGCTTCGTCGGATTTAATCTCTTCAACTTGCTTTGCATGGCGTTCTGGGTGATAGGCGCTGATCAACAGATTCTGGTAGACATCGATACTTCCCGCCGCCGGATGCAGCACGCGCAGCCGCCGCAGGTCCGCTTGCGTCTGTTGCACGTACTCGATTGTTTTTTGCCGCGCCCGGCGGAACGCCGCAGAAGCTTCCGCGACGCTGCCAAAGCGGCCGCAGGGACGAACGCCTTCGGGCGCGACGAACGTGCGCTGGCGGTCCGCGGCAAAGCGATGAATCCTGTCATCCATGCGCGGATCGCTCTCTTCAGTTGAGGGTGAAGCCGAGGCCGCCAACGCTTGGAGGAATTCCTCCGTAGCAGCGACATGCTCGGCTATTTCGCCGATGGACCATCGTTCCGGTCCCGGCTTGTACGCCGCTTGGGTGGGCGAGACCTCCTGCAGCGTGGTGAGGTAAAGCAGTTCCGTCCGGCGGAGAAGCTGCAGAAGGCTTTCGCGTTCCGAATTCGTTTGCACCGCCGGTGAACTCATATCCTTTCTCCTGTGCGCCGGTTAAACCGGCGAGGTGTAGTGAATGAAAAAGTCATACGAATGTGAAGTAGCGACCCACATCGGCCCTGAGTCATGCGGAGCCGCTCGCGAGGGCGGCGTCGAAGCGTTGACAAGGGAACGTGCGGGCCGGGTATTCAGCCGCGTAAGACCATCACTCCGGGACGCCGACGCTGTAAGGAGAAGCGGGAGGCCCCATCCGGTGCACCGATATCGCGAGGTGCAACGGAGTCCCGCGCGGTCACAGACCCCGTGCACGTACGGAAGCACCTCGAACGGGAACCGGGAGATCCCAGGCTCGCCCAGGACAGCAGTTGCCTTGGGACGCATC
>DATDHE010000055.1:0-16665 GCA_036521695.1 Candidatus Acidiferrum sp.
TTCGGTGATGCGGGATTGCCGCTTTCGCCGCCGGCCGTCACCGCCCGGGCTCGCACCTTTTCTCCGAACTCGACCACCGCCACGAAGCTGTTTCCGCTTGTGCCATACCACTTTTTTGTTCCCGGATATGGCCGCGCTCCAAACGAGGCGAGCGAGCCCCACACGGCCGAAGTGAAACCTACTGGAATGCTTGGCCCCGCGTCGCTAAAGGGCTGCACGATGTCGCCGGTCAGACGTTGGAATCGATTGATGTCGCCCCACGGCGTTTTCCAACTGCCGAAATCCGCGGCAAGTCTGTGGGAGGCATCGGAAAGCGATTGCAGCAGAAAATCTGGCGGAGCTTTTGTGCAGATGTAATCGCTCATATAGATTCCCGCTTTTCTGGCATCGGCGCCCACGCGCTTCTGAATGTCCTCGCCCCAAAAGACCGCCAAAGAAGTCGGTACAGACGTCGTGTTCCAACGCAAGTCCCACCAGCGCAGCAATCCAATTTGCTCCGCCAACGTTGCTTTCAAAGGATTTTCTGTCGCGGCGTCGTCCCACGCCTTAGCCAGACACGGGATGGGTTTCTCAAACCACGTTAAATAACTGTCGTACGCGGCAACAATGAGCGAGTCGACCGTGAAATCTTTTTTGTCTTGCAGTACTCGAATGGCGTGCAGCCCTCGCGCGGATTCTCCGCCCGTCTCGACATAAATCGGAAAATCTTCCTTCTTCGGGCTGCTCGGCCCCGCAGCCGACCACGGCCAATTGTTTGAGTTGTAGAGCCAGCCACTTTTTGGATTCAATAGATGCGGGGTCTCATCGACGGAAAGAAGCCCCTTCCAGTCCGTAGCCGGATTGCTCCCGTCGACAGGTTTCGTCCAATCAAAACTTGTATCGCGCCTCGGAATGAAATTTCCGTGAAAGTAGGCAATGTCACCGTCGGCATCCGCAAAAATCGTGTTGTTCGACGAGTTGGTGTGCAGCTCCATCGTTTGCCGGAAGGACTTGTAGTCTTTCGCCTTCGTTCGCGAGTAGGACTGCGTCAGAGCCTTCACCGGCTCCTGCATCAACCGGATGCTCAGCCACTTTCCGTCCATCTCCGCGACGATCGGACCGTGCTGCGTGCGGTATACGGTGAACTGCTTCTCCGCCATCCCGCCCGCGGTTTTATACGGCACGGTGATCTCTTTCGCCTCGATCGGCCGCTCCTCATTCCCGTACTTGTAAAAAAGCTTCTCCCCTCTTTTCTCGACGCTTTCGAGATACCAGCTGATGGCATTTACTCCACTCGACGTGTGCATCCAGCCAGCTTTGTCGTTGAACCCCTGGTAGACGAAAAATTGCCCCCACGTCACCGCGCCGTACACATTCAGACCCTCTTCACTTACCATCTGCAGCTCGGACCGGAAGAAAAAGGACGTATGCGGATTGATTAGCAGCAGCGAGTGATGCTCCGTTGTGTTCGAAGGCGCGATGGCCATGCCGTTCGATCCTCGGGGCTCTTCCACTTCGTCATCCTCCCCGGAAGGCAGCGCATTCACCGCAACTTTCCCGTAGAACGCCTCAAGCGGCGCCAGGTTTACCCGTTCGATGTCTCCGCCGATGCTCCCTTCGGTGAAGCTCAACGCCATCCACGGTTCGAATCGCTTGATAACTCTCGGCTTCACTTCTGGATGTTTCGAAAGGTAGTAGTTCAGCCCATCCGCGAACGCGTTCATCAATTTCTTCAACCACTCTGGGCTCGCTGCGTAGTCTTTCTTCAACGCCTCGGCGTCAATGAATAGCTTCATCCGCAAATCCTGGTAGATTTTCGCCTCGCCCTCCGCCTCCGCCAGCCGCCCCATCGCGTTGAGATAATTCGTCTCCACGCGGTTGAAGTCATCTTCCGCCTGGGCATAAACCATTCCGAAGACCGCGTCGGCATCTGTCTTCCCGTAGACATGCGCGATGCCCCAATCGTCTCGAATAATCGTGACGTTCGCTGCCTCGCGCTCCCACCGGGCCGTTTCTGTGCTTTTTGTTGTTTTCGAAGAAGGTGCCTGTGAGGCAACCGCATGCGGCACGGTTGCCTGAGAAAGAAACGTGCATGCAAGTGTCGCGAGAATAAAAACAAAGACGAATTTCTTCATGGTTGCCCCTGAAGGAAAAGAACCACACGTTGCCAAAACATTAGACCGTTCGCGCATTCCGCAGAGCCGCGCCAGCGTAGCATCATACTCCGCTCCACACAGCATGGCACCACTCAGCTCTTTTCAGGCACGCACCCTTCGTGTAGATTTCTTCCCGCAATGCGCACAACTCCTTTGATGGCGTTAATTCTCATCGCGCTACTCTCCGTGATTTTTTCTGCCGCCACGGCCAAAAGACAAACGGCGCCGACGAAAACAGAATTTGCTGCCCAGTCGCCCGACACCTCTGCGGACGCCGACACCATTGGACGCATCATCATCAAGTACGCAGAATCCATCGATGCCGCAGACACGGCACTGGCTTCGCAAATCTGGTGGGACTCGCCGGAAGTTTCCTTTATCCACCCGCTAGGCCACGAACACGGGTTCGATCAGATCAAGGCGAACGTTTACACGCGCCTGATGGCAGAAACTTTTTCTGAACGCAAGCTGACCCCGCGCGATATCACCATCCACGTCTACGGAGATGCGGCCTGGGCGGAGTTCTACTGGGATTTCAATGCCAAGTTCCGGAAAGACGGCAAGCCCATCACCACTCATGGCCGCGAAACCCAGATCTACCGCAAAATGCAAGGCAACTGGCGCATCATCCACGTGCACTACTCAGGCATGCCCGCGACCCAACCCGGTCAAGGCTTCTAAACAGAATTGTTTGTTTGCCCCACCGTGCCGGTGAATCTCGCCTCTTATGCGCATGACGAGTCTTGTTACGGCTTTTCTTCACGGCCTCGCATTTGGTGAGAAAAATCCGATCGGCAAATCCCTCGCTGTCCGCAACCCCGCCGGCGCATCCAGAATTACGGGAATCGAATTCACCACCACCGAGGCGGTCGCGATATCTCCGTGCGTTCCGCCGGGAATCACAAGGCTAATGTTAGGGTGGCCCTTCAGGGCAATGGTGTCGGCGGGTTCTTTTGCGCCGACGTACATTTGCAGTTCGAGGTACACAAGTTCCTTTCCGCCTCCCACTCCGCGCGCGATTTGGTGCACGCCGGCAGCTTGCCCTGCTTCGACCGCCAAATATTCCGTCTGCACGCGCTCTGTGGCGATCTTCGGCTCGATCGATTCGGTAATCTCATCCACTGGCAGATTCAAACTGTCCGCGATCATCGCCACGGACTCCGGCAATCCTACATGCTTGATCACACCTGCTTTCACCTGCGCGCGAAATTCATCTTCCGTCAGTCCTGCGCCGATTTTTTTCTGCAACGGCAGACGCCGCTTGGACGCATCCACTACGCGCAGGGCCTTCGCGTGTTCGATCCGTTGCGAAACTGCCGCAAGGGTGATGAGCAGCTTGTCCATCACGAAGCCCGGGTTTACGCCCGTTCCCACGAGCGCGACGCCCCAATCTTTCGCGGCCTTATCCAGCTGCGCGGAGAGGTCAGGGTATGTCCGCAACGGATAGGACAGCTCCTCGCACGTCGAAACGATGCACGCCTCGGCTTCGAGGCACGCCAGCAGCTGGTCCATCACTTTCGGCAGCGATGATGACGTCGAGTGGATCACCACGTCGGCCGCTTGTTCCAGCACTTCTTTGGCGTCGGCGGAAACTCTTACACCCCAGGGCCCATCCGTCGCCCCGGTTACTTCGCCGAGGTCGCGGCCCACTTTTGCCGGGTCCGTATCGATAGCCCCGATAATTTCAATGGCTTGCTTCTCGCGCATGAGCCGCGCGATCGACGCGCCGATCGGCCCAATGCCGTATTGGATTACTCGAATTTTCTTTTTCACGATTTCCCCCGTCAGTTCGCAGCGCGTGGCGCACACCGCGCATTTTTGCCGCAAAAGAAACCTCTACCATAATGGAATTCGCGCAGGCATTCAACGACGAACGGCGACAGATCCAACGCGCAATCAGCGTCCAGAGACGCCCACGTTGCGGCGCTCTGCCCAGCTCGCAACATGCCCAACCCATTCGTCAGGTGTCCAAGCCTTAGCAATCTTGCCGATGTATGCCGCGCGGCACATAATGGAGCTGCCCCTCACGCGCGCTTCTGGAGGACCACATTATGCCCGCAAAAAAATTGACTGATGCCGAAATACAAGCACTCCTTCCCAAATTGCCAGGCTGGAAAATCGTCAACGGCAAGCTGCACCAGCAATACGAATGCAAGGATTTCGTCGCGGCCTTCGGTAATATGACTCGCGTCGCTCTCGTTGCCGAAGCTATGAACCACCATCCCGAATGGTTCAACGTCTGGAACAAAGTCGTGATCGACCTCACCACGCATAGCGTAAAAGGCATCAGCGACTACGATTTCGTGCTGGCCGAAAAAATCGACGAGATTTTCGTTCCCGCCCGTTCAATTCTCGCCGGCACGGCAAAATAACGCACGCCGGGTTTTGGCCGCCGCCCTTCGCAGGCCAGGACATTTCGCTATGCCCGGCAGCGGAACTTCCGTGTCCCCAAGGGCAGAGTCTATTGACACTTCCCGCGGCTGCGCGAAAATAGCTTTACCCCTTCCTTCATGTTCGCGTTCCAGGTGTTTGAAGTATGGAAGTTCGTATTCTCGAAGACTGCCTCTCCAGTCTCGCCAAAAATTGTCTCGCGACAAAGATTCGCATTGGGCGAATTTCCTCTGGATTCCGTGCGTTGTTTTCCGGAGACGCGGGGCGAGTTCGCGGCGCTGGCAGTGGATGCGGCGGAACCGAGCCACGGTGCTTCGTCAGCGCGTGGAATCGCGGCTGACTAGGCACAACCAGAGCCGCCAACCGCGGGGCCCGCTGGCGATGCGGGTCAGCGTGGGCTATTGGGGTCCCAGCGATACGAGGTCCTTCCCTGAATTTCTCGAATGCGGTGGAGTCCGAACTGCGGCAGCCTGAAGCAATCCTGAGCCAGGCTGCTACACATCATGAAAGTGCGCTGGAGCGCTAGATAGGTTTCCATGATGAGAGTGGTGAAAGCGAGAGATCGAGTCGTTCGAATGGAAAGAGCCGTCCACTAGACGCAACTCGCTTTTGACGTTGACACCTGCGCAGCGCAGTGCTACAAAATCCCAAAGGCAAGCCCTTTGGTGGTGAGTCTCCTAGCGCATCTGAATCAGCGAGTGAGGCCGCAGACCTGCCTGGCAGGGCAGGGCTGCAAGGCCGCCTAGGGATTGTCCTGTAACACCCCACCCCACCCCGGGAGGTGAGAACCCTCGGTTTTCACCTCCTTTTATTCCCGTTTTGCAGCGATTTCGCTGTGACGCTTGCGGCAGATCCAAGTCGGTTCTAAGTCCCAGCTTCCTGATAGCGGGCCAGTTTTTCCATTGTTATGACGAGTAAATCTCACTTGCGGTTACAGCCCGGACGGAATCCGTAACTCAGTTAGGGTCAGATGCGTGCTCAACTCCTTCTATGAGAAGAACGTGCAAGCGCCTCTGACAGAGATTTTGCTTGTAAGGATTCCCCTACCGGGCTTTAGCAGCACTCAATAGATCGCCGAAACGCTTTTGTCCCAGTCGCCCTCGTAGTCTACCTTGGTCGATTTGCCGGAGATCGTGCTCTAGGGCTGGGCCTGTTGGCGGTTGGAAGCGCCGGGCGTCAGCCTTCGGACGAGAAATTCTTGAAGGATATTCGCGGCGGCACTTTCGCCAATTCCGATGAGAGCGTTTTCGAAGGTTAACGACACTCCGTTGCGATCTTGCGCCGGATAGTAGAGATTGGAGATGCCGCCTGCGGCAAGGCTGCCGAGGATACCCGAGTAATTGGCTTGCCAACGTTTATTGTCGCCCTTGCAGATCACGGAATTGGCGATTGCATACAGAATCCGCGATCGCGTACTGCCGCTTCCCTTGTAAAAATAGCGCGGATCTTGCTTGAAGAGCGACGGCAGGATCGCGCCTCCGATAAACGTCTCTGTGACAAGGTTAGTATAGGAAGCGCCATAGCGCTTGGCATAGCCTTGCGCGCCTTGCCCATATCCGCTGAATTCGTTCTGCGCCTGTTGAATTCCCGCAATGGCCCCATTTAGTCCGAACGTGACGGGATCCACACTCGTCTTCCAAGCAAGCTCAAACTTTTGCTTCGGCGTGAGAGGAGCCGCGTTGGAGATATAACTGACATAGAAATTCGGAATGACGCCGAGCACACGCTGCTTCTCTTCCACCTTGATCTCGTCTTCCGCCACTTCGACCACCGTGGGTACGACCCGTATCTCAGTACTAGCGGTAGCGATGGCCAGCGTCGTTTGCGGAACGGTGTAGACCTCTCCTGAACTCAGAACCCCGGACAACGTTTGCGTCGCGAAACCGGTCAACGCAATGGTGAGCTGGAAGAGTCCAGGAGTGACGTTCGCAAATAAAAATTGCCCACCGTCGTCGGAGGACACCTCTTGGTCTTGGGATGGGTCGTCCTCTGTAAGTTTCACCTGGGCTCCGACGATAAAGGCTCCCGTCCGGTCAACAATGGTTCCGTGGATGCTTCCGGGGGGCTGCGCCTCGGCTAACTGCCCGCGGGCTGATGCCCCTGTTGCCAACGCCCCACCAAGGCCACTCTGGACTCCAGCGGCGACAGGGGACTCGAGCGACTGGGCCAAAGCGCGACCTGGCAAACCCCAAAACAGGAAACTTAAGCTTAGCCAGGCTACCTTGGTCTTGATTCTAGGCATAACCACCGCCGTCCCGCCCATTATGATGCTCCGCGATGGGATTTTGGATTCCCGGTCACTTTGACGTTTTATCAGTTACCTGTACCGACTGCCAGTGATCTCAAGATCATTCTCGCGATAGTCCCATTAAAGCGCTCAAGTGATTGATTGGTGGTCGGAGAGGACCGAATTTTCATTTCCGCAGACAAAGAAATAGATGCATGGCGGGGAAGAAAAGTCGGCATCGTTGCCGAGAGTGAGCAAGCAGGAACTTTCTTGGGTCCTTGCCTTCATATCTCGCTCGGTTAAGATAGTCCGCATCTTGCCTGAGTCCGGGATGCCCACGCCACCGCCACTCTTAGCTCTACGTGATGTCACCGTGGTGCGCGGGGATTCCTCGGAGCGGCCGGCGCTTGACGACGTCTCTCTTCGAATCGGTGCTGGTGAACATGTTTGCATCCTCGGCCCGAATGGCTGCGGCAAATCCACGCTGATCAAAACAATTACGCGGGAGTGCTATCCCGTGGCGCGCGAAGGCTCTTCGATTTCCATTTTGGGGCGTGAGCGCTGGAACATCTTCGAGCTGCGCGCCCTGCTGGGGATCGTCTCGCCGGATCTGCTCGCGTCTTGTACCACGGACGCCACCGGGCGCGACGTGGTGCTCTCCGGATTCTTCAGCAGCACGCGGATTTTTCCTCATCACCATCCCGACCCTGAGCACCTGGCGCGCGCCGAGGCGACGCTCGCGCGTTTAGGGATTGCGCACCTCGCCCATCGCGCTGTTTCGCAGATGTCTTCCGGGGAAGCCAAACGGACGCTGATTGCCCGGGCGTTGGTGCACCATCCGCAAACGCTGCTGTTCGATGAGCCCAGCAATGCGCTGGACATCGCGGCGCAATTCCAGCTGCGGGATACGATGCGGAAACTGGCGCAGAGCGGGCTCGGCATTCTGCTGGTGACTCACCACGTCGCTGAAATCATTCCGGAAATCGAACGCGTGGTTCTGCTGCGAGCGGGCCGCATTCTGGCCGACGGCGGAAAACAGGAAATTCTCACGGCCGGGCATTTGTCTTCGCTCTTTGGCGTGCCTGTTCGGCTCGTACAACACGACGGCTATTTTCATTTGTACTAGGCTACGGAAGATTCCGCGGCTGGCGTTTTGCCGAGCTTGCGCGCGGACCAGTGCCACACCCCGTGTACGCCGATGGCTGCAAGAAGGAGGACTACCGGATCGATGGGATGGCGGTAGCGCAGCGAGGAGTGCGTCACATAGTAGAGCAAAGGAAAGATCACGGGAATTGCCACGACTGGTAATGCGTATGCGTTTTTTGTAGCAAGCAGAAAGAAGAAGCCGAGAAACGCGCAGAGCGGCGCCACGTCATTGCACAGAAGGATTAGGCGGAGCCAGAGCGAATCCGCTTGGCGAAGTGCAGCCAATGGGGTTGACGTACCCGTCCAGAAGTCCACGAATCGCTGGGCGATGAGCCACGACTCGATTCGCGGATGCTCCACAATAAATGCTGTAGCTTTTCTTTTTTCTTCTTCCATGAAGGCGGTCTCGCCCATGTGCAGGTAGCGCAGGATTTCGCGGTCTTGGCTGATCGCGCCGGGCCGAGACTTGTGCTGGTCGTCGTAGTTTTCGTTATTGCCGATGTACAGTTCGAACGCAAAATTGGAACGCAGCGGGATGAACTTGTGGAATTGAGCGTAGTTGCGGATAGTCCAGGGCACACAGCAGAGAAGCGCGAGGCCTGCGGCCAGTGCGGGCCGGGCGAGCCACGCTCCCGCGCGTTCGCGATCGCGAGTATGAGATGCGGCCCAAGCCAGCAGCACGGGCAGGAGGAGAGCCACGGCAGGATTGGTGAGCAGCGCGAAACCCCACAAGAGCCCGTAGAAGCACCAATCGCGGACGCGCCGTGATTCCGCCAGTTCCACCGTGGCCCACAGAAAAGTTGCCATCAAGAGCGCCGACAAAGACGTGTCCCAGATCCATTCGAACGGAATGATGATGGCGTTAGGGAACAAAGCCCACAGCCATGCGGCGGCGCTGGCGACGCCGAGGCCGGCGATGCGCTGGCCTGCATAGAAAACAGGAACGCATGCGGCAGCCGAGAACAGAATGTTGACTGAAAGCGCGGCGAAAAAAGAATGGAGGGAGTAGATACCAAACACTCTGAAAATGCACGAAAGAAGATAAGGATACACAGGGGCGAGCCAAGCCGTTGGGCCGGTGTCTCTTTGAAATGGCGAAGAGAATCCCTTTCCGGTGGCAATCGAGTAGGCGATATGGCCCGTTTCCGTCTGAAACGGAACGATGCTCAGAACTTGTGGGGCGAATTGCCTCACCTCATACCACGCGAACGCCAACCGCGCCGCCAGCGCAACCAAGACAATCAACAGAAGAGACGTCGCGGCTTTGCGCAGGGCGTTTTTCATAAACTTGCGGTTTTCTGGAACACTCGACGGCCTCGCTTTCTCTTCGACGAACGGCACTCTCCCGATGTTACGCCCATGGAGAGAGGAGATTTATTTTTCCGCGTCTAAGTCTTCCGCGTTCATCCATCGTGCTAGGATGGCCACAGTTTGACATGGACTTGCTGACTCAGGATCTCCGCATCGCACTTCGGGCGTTCGTCAGAAATCCCGGTTTCACGCTGGTGGCCGTCTTGTCTCTGGCCATCGGCATTGGAGCGAATACCTCGATTTTCAGCGTCGCAAATGCGCTCTTGCTACGCCCCCTTCCTTATAACGACGCCAGCCGGCTCGTAATTCTGTGGAACCGTTCGCCGGGCCTGGACATTTTGCAGGATTGGTTTTCCACCGCCCAGTATCTCGACATCAAGAACGGGCATCATGGTTTCGAGGAAATCGCCATTGCTTCCGCCAGCAACGATAATCTGACCGGCGAGGGCGAACCGGAGCGCGTAGGAACCGTGCGAGTGTCGTCGAATCTTCTTCCCATGCTCGGCGCGAAGGCAGTCGCGGGACGGCTCTTTCTCGTGGATGAAGATGCACCAGATCGTCCGGCAACCGCGGTTTTAAGTTACGGTATGTGGGCGCGGCGCTATGGCAGCGATCCGCGCATGCTCGGGAAATCCATCACCATCAATGGGAAAACCTATGAGGTAGTTGGGATACTGCCGAAGAGTTTTTCTCTGCCGCATGAAGTTTTGCCGACACTTTACGGGCCGGATCAGCCGGATGTTTTTTTGCCGTTCCCTCTGGGGCCCAACGCCGCGGGAGTTCGAACGCACGAAGACTACAACATTTTGGGGAAGCTGAAGCCGGGAGTATCGCTACCACAGGCGCAGGCAGAGATGGACACGCTCACCGCGCGCCTCCGGCGTGATTATCCGGAATCGTATCCGCCGAATGGCGGGTTGACGTTTGGAATTGTGCCTCTGCTGGAGCAGGTTGTGGGCGACGTGCGGAGCGCGTTGCTGGTGCTGCTGAGCGCGGTGGGATTTGTGCTGTTGATCGCATGTGCAAATGTGGCGAATCTTTTGCTTTCGCGCGCGGTTGTGCGGCAACAGGAAATCGCTGTGCGTGCGGCTCTCGGGGCAAGTCGTGGACGCATCATTCGCCAACTGCTGACGGAGAGCGTGCTGCTGAGCCTGACGGGTGGCGTATTGGGCGTGATTTTCTGCCTGGCAAGCATGAACCTCATCCACGCGCTGGGCACGAAAAGCATCCCGCGGCTGGCGGATATCGGCATTGACGGGCGCGTGCTGCTGTTCACACTGCTGCTTTCCATTTTTTCGGGAATTCTTTTCGGGCTTGCGCCCACGCTGCGCGTTTCGCGGATCGATTTGAACACCACGCTGAAGGATGCGAACCGAGGCTCATCGGGAGCGAGCGCCGTGTGGGGGCGCGGCAACAACATGAGGCGCTTGCTTGTGGTTTCGGAACTCGCCTTATCCGTGGTGCTTCTGATTGCAGCGGGCCTATTGATCCGCAGTTTCGCGCGATTGCAGAACGTCGCGCCAGGCTTCAATCCGAGAAACGTGCTGACGTTCGAACTGGCACTCAACGGCCACAGATATGGTGACAAGCAGACCATCGAGAATACCTACCGCCAGCTCTGGACCGCGCTAGAACAAATTCCCGACGCCGTCGCCGCCGGAGGCATCACGGCGCTTCCGCTCAGCCAGGCATTTGCATGGACGCCGATCACCGTCGAGGGAAGAACGCCGCTCCCAGGCGAGAAGTTTCTGAATGCTGACGCGCGCGTCGTTGGCGGGCGGTATTTTCAGGCGATGGAAATTCCGCTGCGCAGCGGGCGTTTTTTCAACGCAGAAGACATCGGTGGAAAAACGCCGGTCGTGATGATCGACGAATTCATGGCCGAGCAGCTTTGGCCCGGGCAAGACGCTGTCGGCAAGCGCATTCACATGGTGGAATCCGAGGAGCCGTGGCTGACCGTTGTGGGTGTGGTCGGCCGCGTGAAACACGAATCCCTAGATTCCGATCCTCGTATCGCTTTTTACCTGGCGCAAACGCAGTATCCCACGCGCGCCTTGACGCTGGTCGTGCGCAGCCATGGTGAACCGTCGGCGCTTTCCCGGGCGATCAAGCAGGAACTGCGCGGCATCGATCCGGACCTCCCCATGTATTCCGTGCGGACGATGGACGAACGCGTTGCCGAATCGCTGGCTCGGCGCAGATTTTCGATGCTTTTGCTAGGGCTCTTCGCGGGAGCCGCTCTTGCTCTCGCAACCATCGGGATTTACGGGGTGATGGCCTTTCTCGTCAACCAGGGAACGCGTGAAATCGGCATCCGCATGGCGCTAGGCGCCACGCGGCACGAAATCCTAAAGCTGGTGGTCCTTAAAGGGATGACACTTGCCGTATCCGGTGTAGTCATCGGATTGGCAGCGGCTTTGGTTCTCACGAGGCTGATGCGCAGCCTGCTCTTTGGCATCAGTGCCGCAGACCCCGCGACCTTCGGCGCCATTTCACTCTTGCTGACGCTCGTTGCACTGCTCGCCACTTATTTCCCGGCCAGACGCGCAGCACGCATCGAACCAATCCTCTGCCTGCGCTCCGAATAGGCCGCCCCGATCATCGTTTTCTTGCCTACTTTGCAAAGAGCGAAAACCAGTTGGGAGCGGGATACTAGAAACTACAATTTTTCCGTGCGGGAGAGGGAGATTGGGCGGGCATCCGGATGCTTCGACGTCCAGTCTTCCGGAGGGAACGCGACGCGCCAGAAAGTGGGGCGAGGCTCGGAAAATTCCAGCCCGATTTCGGCCTTGCCTCCGCGCACGGGACCAAGGAACACCACATGGCACTCTTGTTCTTCCAGCGTGCGCTTGTGTTGCACCGTCACTTGGCTGCCGCTGATGACGCGGGCGTTCACCAGAATCAAGGCGCCATGCGCGTTGATGGCCAGCGTCTCGGTTTCTTCCTCAAACGCATTGCCTTGCGAGTCCTTTCCGCGAACGCGGACGGCGACTTGCATCAGCACGCGCTGGCTGCGCCGGCGCACCGCAGGAGTTCCCGTCGAATTCGGGGGTTGCGACATACCACCTCTCTCGGTCAACTATACCCGGCCAAACCAGATTGTCGAGCGACAACGCCGGCATAGGTACTAAATTGCGATATTGCAAATTGTTTTTCTTGTGGGCCCATTTTGGTTTTGGAGTTGCCGTCAGCTCCGCTGGTCTATGGGGACGTACTGGCGCGTATCGTGACCGAGATAAATTTGGCGCGGCCGAGCAATTTTCTGTTCAGGGTCCAGGAGCATCTCTTGCCACTGGGCAATCCAGCCGGACGTGCGCGGAATCGCAAAGAGCACCGGGAACATGGAAATCGGAAAGCCCATGGACTGGTAAATCAAGCCGGTGTAGAAATCTACATTGGGATAGAGCTTGCGCTTGATGAAATAGTCGTCTTCAAGCGCAATGCGTTCGCACTCTAGGGCGATTTCCAGCAGCGGATTCTTGCCCATCAATTCGAAAACTTCGTAAGCCACACGCTTGATTATACGGGCGCGCGGGTCGTAATGCTTGTAGACGCGATGGCCAAAGCCCATCAGCTTGGTTTCACCAGCTTTCACGCGCTTGATGAATTCCGGCACTTTCTGGACCGAGCCGATCTCCAGCAACATGTGAAGTACTTCTTCGTTCGCGCCGCCATGCAACGGCCCATAGAGCGCGGCGATGGCCGCGGCCGTAGCCGAATAGGGATCGACGTGCGAGCTGCCGACGCCGCGGATCGTATTAGTGGAGCAGTTCTGCTCATGATCCGCGTGGAGGATAAAAAGAACATCGAGCGCGCGCTCGAGAGTGGGATTCGGGCGGTACTTCGTCTCCGTAGTGCGGAAAAGCATGTTCAGAAAATTGCCGGGGTAGCTGAGCTCGTTGTCTGGATAGACGAAGGGCATCCCCAGAGTATGCCGGTAAGAGAACGCCGCAATTGTGGGCATCTTGCCGACCAGCCGATAGGTCTGCTTGCGGCGCGATTCCGGATCAAAGATATCCTTCGCATCGTGATAGAAGGTCGAAAGCGCCGCGATCGTAGAGATCATCATCCCCATGGGGTGCGCGTCGTAGTGAAATCCGTCCAGAAATTTCTTGATGCTTTCGTGAATGAAGGTGTGATGGGTGACGTTGTACGTCCACTCCTTCAGTTGCGATGCGGTCGGCAGTTCTCCGTGTAGCAGCAGAAAAGCCGTTTCAAGGTAGGTGCTTTTTTCGGCGAGTTCTTCGATCGGATAGCCTCGGTAACGCAGGATGCCGGCATCGCCATCGATGAAAGTGATTTTGCTGATACAGGACGCCGTGTTGTTATACGCGGGGTCATAACTCATCATGCCGAATTCGGTGGGGTCCACTTTAATCTGCCGGAGGTCCATGGCGCGGATGGAGCCGTGTGTTATGGGGATTTCGTAGGACTTCCCGGTGCGATTATCCGTCACCGTGAGTGTTTCGCGGGGCGCGGCGGCACTTTCGGGCTTTTTCGTTTGCGTTGCGGTCGGCGCGGAATCCATAGGGTAATCCTCGAAAGCCAAGACGGCAAATCACTGTGACTGCACCAGTCTATACCAAAGGGGAGCTGCCGGGAATGGGACGGAAGTACCTCTAAATCCAGGCAGATGTTGGCGTTGTGCGAGAGGAGCGCCGGCGGCGGGGGGATAAACGCAGCGGCCAAATGCGCCTCTTGACAATAGTCGTTATAACGAGTATTATGCTGGTATCAAATCGCGAGGTGGACCAATGATCGATATCCGCAAAAGCCAGGAACGCGGCCATTTCAACCACGGCTGGCTGGATACTTATTTCACGTTTTCGTTTGCCGACTATTACGACCCCAAGCATGTGCAGTTCCGGACGCTGCGCGTCTTGAATGACGACCGCGTCGCGCCCGGCGAGGGCTTTCCCGCGCACCCCCACCGCGACATGGAAATCTTCACTTATGTGCTCGATGGCCGGCTGGAGCACCGCGACAGTATGGGCACCGGCTCGGTAATACGTCCCGGCGACGTCCAATACATGAGCGCCGGCTCCGGCGTGACCCACAGCGAATTCAACGCGTCCAAGACCGAGCCGGTGCACCTGCTGCAAATCTGGATGTTCCCCGAAGAGCAGGGCCTAAAGCCGGTTTACGGCCAGAAGACCTTCAGCGAAGAGGAGAAGCGCGGCAGGCTGCGCCTCGTTGCCTCGCCGGATGGACGCGATGGTTCGGTGAAAATCCGGCAGGACAACGAGCTGTACGCGACATTGCTAAGCCAAGGAGAAGCAGTAAAGCACGAGCTGAAGCCGGAGCGGCACGCATACGTGCAGGTCGCGCGCGGCACTGTGAAGCTGAACGGCACAAAGCTGAAAGAGGGCGATGGCGCAGCCATCTCAAAAGAGAAAGCCGTTGAGTTAATCGGTGTGGACAACGCCGAAGTGCTGCTCTTCGACTTGGCGTAAAAAGAACCGTTGAAGAGTGGCGTTTTTGCGCTGGAGATTATTCGTAACGCAAAGCCATGATGGGATCGACTCGAGTCGCGCGCCGTGCGGGGATGTAGCAAGCCACGAGCGAAACTAACATCAAGAAGATTGTGGCGAGCGCCAAGGTCAGCGGGTCATTAGGGCGAACGTCGAAGAGAAAGGAAGAGAGAAGACGCGTCAAGCCAAGCGAAACAAAAAGTCCAATCAACAGTCCGAGAGAGGTTAAAAGCGCACCCTCTCTTAAGACCATTTCCATAATTTCCGATGCTTTGGCTCCGAGGGCCATACGAATGCCAATTTCATTCATGCGGCGAGCGACCGTATAAGAAAACAATCCGTAAACGCCGATGCAGACCAAGAAGACAGCCAGCAGCCCGAAGAAGGCGGAGAGCTGAGCGACCAACCTATATTTGGACACGGAATTGTCGACCTCCTCCGCCAACGTGGAAACCTCGCCTATCGGGACATCGCGAGTCACTTCTTCGATCGCTTGCCGCACTTGCTGCGTGATCCGAGTGGCATCTCCCGAGAATCTGACGGTGAGATTCGGAAGGTAGGTGACGTGCTGCGAATGAGGGAAGTACGCGGCTGGATGCGGCCGCTCCCGAAGCGACTCGTACTTTGCGTTTTTCACGATTCCAATGATTTCGAAGTCGCCGCTGTGTGTAGTGTCATCGCCAAAGCCGAAATGACGGCCGATCGCGGATTCTCCTGGGAAGAACCGGCGCGCCATGGTTTCGTTGATCACGGCAACCTTTGGCGCCCTCTCGTTGTCTTGAAGAGTGAACGTGCGGCCGGAAAGCACAGGTAGACCAAAAGCCGCAAAATAGCCCGCGCCCACGCGGTTCATCAAGACTTCCCCGCCATTTTCAGAGTTTCTTGAAATCCCTTGCAGTGTGACGTCGTTAGACCATTCACCCTGATTGAAAGTGAACAGAGAAAAGCTTGCGGCCCGCACTCCTGAAACCGCGTTCACGCGCTCCTCGATTTGTCGGAGCAGGTTTTCGAGGCGCGCGTCCGGCTGGTAGCCTGCAGCATATTCGTCCAGCTGGAAGACAAGGACATTTTGCTTTTCAAAGCCGGTATCGACATGCGCGAAGTTCAACAGCGTGCGCAGGAAGAGTCCCGCACCGGCCAGCAGCACCAGGGAAAGAGCGATCTGCAAAACCAGAAGCGCTCTTGCCAACGGACTTTTCGCTTGAGGCGGCGCCGTGCCGCGCCCGTCCTTGAGAGAAGAGGTCAGCTGAAACTGCGTTGAGCGAACCGCGGGGGCCATTCCGAACAGCAGTGCCGTGAATAGGGTGAGGAGGAGCGAGAACGCGAGCACGCGAAGATCGGGTGTGACGGAGAGCGGTGCTTGCCCTGCGCTACCAGTGGCCATTGCAAGGAGAAAATCACCGGCTCGCCAAGCTAATGCCACTCCCAGCCCGGCGCCGAGAAGTGCGAAGAGAAGACTTTCTGTCACGAGTTGCATGAACAGGCGCAACCGGCTCGCGCCCAGTGCCGCGCGAACGGCAAATTCGCGCGAACGAGCCGTTCCCCGCGCCAGCAGCAAATTCGCAATATTGGCACAAGCAATAAACAGCACGAGCCCGGAAACAGCCATAAGGATTTCGAGTGAAAGCGAATACTGGATTCGAAGATTCGAGAGCCCTCTTGCTGCTGACGTGAGATCAATCTGGGCGTGCTGAATCGCCGCCAGCTCCTTTGGACTGGGCTCGGGGCTCACGTATTCGCTACGCAGAATTTGCTTGAAAAGAAGATTGGTATCGGCGGAAGCCTGTTCGACCGTGACACCTGGCTTGAGCCGGGCAATGATATAGAGCGATTGGAAGAATTTGTCGTTGAGCCCGTTCCATCCAGGGGAGATTTCCCTTTCCATGGACAGCGGGATCCATAGGTCGGGTGACTGTCCCACGCTCGTGCCGAAGAATCCCGGCGGGGCCACGCCGACTATGGTGTAAACCGTCGATTCGAACCG
>DATDHE010000056.1:0-3697 GCA_036521695.1 Candidatus Acidiferrum sp.
GCGAGAGCGGCGGTCCTGCTGGCAGGCGGTATCGGGATTACGCCGTTCCGTTGCATTGTTTTCCGCGCTGCACATGAGAAGCTCCCGCACCGGATTTTCCTTTTTTACTCCAATCGAAGGCCGGAGGACGCGCCATTCCTCGAAGAGCTCCGGGCTCTAGAAAAAGAGAATACGAATTACAAACTCATCCCCACCATGACCGACATAGAGAAATCGCAGGGGGGCTGGCGGGGCGAAAAGGGTCGGATCAACAAAGAAATGCTCGCACGCTACTTGAAGGATCTGGAGTCTCCCATCTACTACATTGCAGGGCCACCCGGCATGGTGAAGGGTTTGCATACCATGCTGAATGATGCGCGAATCGATGATGACGACATCCGTACGGAGGAATTCCCAGGCTACTGAGCGGTTCCCGATTGAATGCCCGCAACTCCCGAGTGGTCGGCCAACCGGAAGCAATTCGGTTACTTCCTGTTAGCCCGTGAGAACGACCGAAATCCATCCACGGCAAGCGTCACCGAGGCTTCGCATTTCACGCAAATGGATTTCACGCCTATCTGAGAGAATCATCCTGCGGGGTGCCACCTACACGTCTGGCCCGGAGCAATTCATCATAGCGAGCCAGCGCGTTGACTGGTATCTCCGATGCTCGTACCATGAGAGACGGAGCGTCGCTCGCTGTTGTTTGTTTTGGACGGACTCAATCGAGTGAGAGAAGTGGCGAAGATCTTTAACCGAAGGTTTCCGGCCAATCAAAAACTCCGGTGGCCAGATAAAAATGTGGCTCGAGTCTGTGTGGTGATGGATGGACAGTTCAGCGAGCAACTTGACCGCAATGTAATCTTTTCACGGGGAGATGTCCTGTATCGCCCCGCGGATGTCCGCAAT
Source organism: Candidatus Acidiferrum sp. (assembly GCA_036521695.1). GTDB lineage: Bacteria > Acidobacteriota > Terriglobia > Acidiferrales > UBA7541 > Acidiferrum. Next base: position 889 of record DATDHE010000056.1, read on the forward strand.
CCGATTCAATTCGGCCCGTCGGGAATGCGGTCCATTACCATTGAGCTGCTTCCCGAGGCCGCAGAAAGCCTCTCTCAGGCCGGTGTTTTGCCGAAGCGCGCTCTGAGTGTCCGTTCACCCAGATGCCTTGCTCTGGCAACTCGAATCACAGGAGAGGGAGGTTGCCTGGACCCGGCATCCTTACTCGTCACGGAAGGGCTTCTTCTTGAACTCATCGGTGAGATCGGGCGATGCAGACCTCCTATCTCTAGGCCACGTGAGCCCACATGGTTAAAGCAGGTACATTCGACTATTTCAAGTGAATTCGCGGCTCCCCGCAGCCTCGCGGAATATGCAGAGCTGGGAGGAGTGCATCCCACGCACCTGATGCGTACATTTCGCGCTCACTATGGACTATCTATCGGCGAACACATTCGCAACTGTCGTCTGGACTATGCCGCGAGAATGATTCATTACAGTGCTTCACGGCTGACTGATATCGCAGTCGAATCGGGTTTTGCGGATCATTCGCACATGACGAATTACTTCCGCCGCGTCCTCGGCCTGACTCCTTCCGAATATCGCCGGCTCACAAAAAAACGGTGATCGCTTACAAGTCTGCTCCTTTTGTTCAAGCATATCTTCGGCATTTGAGCTATCTCTGAAGACGCAGGTATTCGACCTTCCGGAGTGAGAATTACAGCCACCGTGCTGGACAGCGGCCTAAGGACTCAATGATGCTCGATGGACTTCGTCGTACCTGGCAGAAAGCATTCATTTGGACTGGTCAGAATGAGCGGCTAAGAAAGACATTCCAGTCATCCTCCAAAGTGGCCGACCTCATACAACGATATGTCGGCGGCCCAACAACAAGTGGCGGCGTGTCTCGCGGGGCTGGTTTAAATCATGGAGGGTTCCGGTGTTCCATGTTTTATTTGGGCGAGTACGTAAAACACGAGCAAAAGGTTTCGCATATTGTCGATTCGATTTTGAAAATGATTCCGCTGATGGTCTCGGCAGACCTGGACGTTCACATTTCCGTAGATCCGACCGCAATCGGCTATCTCCAGTCGCCGTCCTCGTGCAAAGCGAACGCGTTTCGCATCGCTCAGGCGATAGACTCCCAGAAAAAGGATAGCGAAGGATTTCACTGCTTGATGCTCGACATGGAAGACGAAAGCTTGGTGGACTACACCATTAGCCTCCATGACGAACTACGTGGCGCAGGCCTGCCAACTGCACTCACTCTGCAAGCCTATCTTCTCCGAACTCAGGAAGATCTCAGGCGTCAAATCGAACGAGGGGGCGCAGTCCGATTGGTAAAAGGGGCGTTCGCAGCGGAACGAAGTATTGCTTTCCAGGGCCAGACTGAAATCACGAGGCACTATCTTGCCCTTGTCCAGATTATGTTAAAGGGAGCAATCCGTTCCTCGGAGTTCTACCCGATCTTCGCCACTCATAATGCCGATCTACAGGAAGAAATCGCTACCTTGGCGCAAGCTCAGCACCTGGCTTTGCATCGATACGAGTTTGAAATGCTATTCGGAGTTCAACCAGAACTCGCCGCGCGCCTCTCTTCCCGAGGGTTTCGGGTGCGAATCTATGTTCCTTGCGGCTCGGACTGGTGGGGATACGTCAATCGAAGGATCGGGGAATCGCCGCGCAATGCTCTGCTGGCTCTTCGGGCAATCTTTTCTTAGGTTTCGTGTTGGAGATTCACTTTCTCAAAATAGGAGCGTCTGAGTCTCAAATCGTGAGCAAGGGGGAGACGGTGCAAATCGGATCGGGACTGAGTGGAGTTCCGATTGTGGGAATTCAAGGAGGACTCGGGAGTTTCAATCACATGGCGGCCGATCAATGGCTGCCGAAATGCGGCATTGCTCAATATGAGCTCCATTGCTTCGACAGCACGGCCGCGCTCTTCTTGGCTTTGCGGGCGAACGAAGTCAATCTTGGGCAATTTGCCATTTTCAACAGTTCTGCCGGGTTTTACTCAGAGAGCTTGCAGGCCGTGTCGCAAAATATCTTCGAGGTAGTCGCAAATTATAAAATCCCAATCGTGCACTGCTTGATTCATCATCCAGACATTCGCCGCGATGAGGTCAACAAAATCATCACGCATAAGGAAGTCTTGAAACAGTGCCGGATCAAGTTGGCGCTCAAGTACCCCGGGGTTGAGATTATAGAAGGAGCAGGGGAATTCATGGAACCCGCCAGCGTCGCAGCGGCTATCGCCGCAAAGAAACTTGGACAACATGTCGCAACCATTTCCTGTAAACGCCTGGCGAAAGAATACGGGCTAGTTGCGGGCGATTACGGTCTGCAGGACGCAGAGGACAATCAAAGCACCTTCTTGCTGGTGCGTTGAAAGATTGAACCAGAACTCGAAACCCGTCCGAACCGGTACAGATGTTTGTCCAATCTGCATGGCAAATGCAGGCGCCCAAAAAATCGACTTCGATGCGAGGCAGGTGTACTTTCTAAACCTGAGACCGAATCCTTTCGTGAAATTGTCCGTCGAAAATGGACCGAATTCACTTGGTGGAAAACACAGTGAACCGATTGTTGGCGAGTCGTCGGCAAACAAGAAGTGATCCGGTTCTTTCCTGTTTGCCCGTCATCCTCCCAAAATCAGGAGCAAGCGCCTGCCCGCCTCTTAACTTCCTACAAAAGGACATAGAAGCTTTTTCCGTGCATGGAGAGGGTTTTACAGAACCGCAATTCGCCACGCCGGGCTATCATGGCGGTTGAGCTCGCGTGGACACAATGAAGAACCAAGCTGAACACTTCCCACCCCTGGCCGATGGGATTCTGCGAGGTTGAACAATGA
>DATDHE010000057.1:0-6707 GCA_036521695.1 Candidatus Acidiferrum sp.
TTGTTGGCGGTCGAGCATCGCGCCATGTACTTCTCCTCTTCCGAGCGCAAGCGAATTCGGCAGGCCATGATGTCTCGTTGGCAGTATAGGGAACGCTAGCTAACGACCGACAATCAAACGCTGTACTCCGCCGCATTCTGGACGAGTTGTCGGCAACCCTTCCCTAATCGCGTTACGTCAGAGTTGCCCGTTTATCGAAAGCGCGCTTCCGATAAAGCGCTAACGTCATCCGACCATAATCGGGATTGGACCCTGTCGAATCTCCGGTAAACACCACGCGACTCGGAGGGGCGAATCTTCATCTGGCGAGGTAACTGTTTGCTTTTCTGCCCGAGTGCGCCTAGTTACTTCAGCCTCACGTATTCGGACTTGACGGCGATGAGGATGGGGATGTCGGGGTCGGCGTATTTCCAGAGGACGGGGAATCCTTTGAGACTATGGCAGCTCGACATCGAGCGCGTAGATTTCCTCGGTGCTGATGTCTCGCGTGAAGAGAGGGAATCCGTCGGGGGTGAGGCCGCTCCACTCTCCAACCATGTTGCTATTGTACAGTGCCAGGCTCTTCAACGTGAAAAGCGCTTCCGAGCCAGTCGCCCCAATTTTGATGCGACGAAACGTCGGATCGGCCCCGCCTTCGTTGAAGTAAAGATACTTGCCGTCCCGAGACCAGGCCGGAAAGCCAATGGCGCCATTCTCGGTAATTGGATCTGACCACTTCTGATTCTTGAGGTCGAAGAACAACAGCTTGAGCGAATCCCCTGAGAGAGCCGCTAGGTATTTGCCATCGGGTGACCAGCGAGGGCTGAACAGGCCTTCCGACCCAGGGACTGAGGAAACCCGGCGCGTCTTCAGGTCGACCAATTCGATGGCACGCCCTGCCCCTACGCCCCCGAACGCGAGCTGTGTGCCATCCGGTGAAAAGACGGGGTCAGCTTCGAGGTTGTTTTCTTGAGGCAGCAATTCCTGAGGAGTGCCCCCTTGCGCGGATATGAAGAAAATCTTCCAGTTGTTACCGTGGATGCCAATGAAGGCAATCTGCTTTCCATCTGGAGACCAGCGCGGCAAGTGGGCTTCTGTTGGCCGATAGGTAAGTTGCAAGCGATCGCTGCCGTCAGCATGGCTTCGCCAGAGCGTATTGTCCGGATAAGCCACATAAGTGACCCACTGGCTGTCGCTGGAGAAGTCTAGCTCGCTAGCCGAAATTCCTGAAAGAAACGGAAGGAACTGCCGCGAGCGGGCATCGTAGCGAACCAGTTCTCCGCGGGACTGCGTGCCGACAACGAATAGTTTGCCTCCGTCGCGGCTGGGCAGAACATAGGAAAAACTCAGCGGCCCCGTGGTCAGTTGAAGCGGGGCACGCGAGCCCTTTTGCAGAAAGGCACCATGTTCCGGCAAGGCCCATATATTCGTCCCTTTACTGTTGGTGCTGACGAAGACGAAGTAGCGGCCATCTGAAGTCCATCTGCCGCAGCACTCCCGGGCCGGATTGTTCCAACCAGGAAGCAGCGCATGCAGTCCGGTACCGTCGGCGCGGGCCTCCCACAAGGACGTATTGCCGGTGAAGCGTGTTCCCAGAGTGAAACGGATTTGGCTGCCGTCGGGGCGGAAGGTGAGGTCGCTTGCCCTATCGGGGAGGCTTAGCAGCTTTCGCGGAGCGCTTCCGTCGTGATTGGCAACGTAAAGATCGGAGCCGTTGGCATAAACAAGTTGTCGAGCGGGCGACCAAGCCGCTCTGTGGCCGGCGACATCGCCAAGACGGCGGCGCGTCCCGGTGGGCAATGGCACAATCCAGTAGGGGTCTTCCTGTTCGGTCGCAAGGTGATCCCTTGCCAAAAGTTCAGAGTGATCGGCGGAAATACCATCGATCTGGATATTGGTGAATGCGGTGGGGATGATCCCGGTTTCACCACCTGCCGTCGATACCTGCGCCAGAACCTGACGAGCGCCGGATAACGCCTCGAAGTAGATGCGGCTTCCGTCCGTTACCAGCCCGGATTTCGGAAGACCATCTCGTGATATCTGAGTGGAGCCGACGACCCGTAGAGGAGGAGTCGGAGAGCGCAGCCAAACAACGGCGAGGGCCAGGATGAGCAGTAGCACGAGCGAGCCGGCGATCCAGGACCGCGAGCGGCTCCTTAACAGAACGGCGGGAGCAATCACGGCTGTGCCGGTGGCTGCCGCTTTGCCGGTATCGGTGTCGCGCTTGAGGCGTTTCAGGTCAGCGCGAAGCTCCGACGCGGACTGGTAACGGAGGTCACGATCTTTCTCCATCAGCTTATTGATGATTTCTTCCAGCTTAGGTGGAAGTTCAGGATTCAGGCGGCAGGCCGAAATCGGGGCCTTGTGGAGAATGGCGTCAAACAGAACCGCCGATGTGTTCCCTGCGAACGGTAGTTTCCCAGTGGCCATTTCGTACAGCACAACGCCAAAAGAAAACAGGTCAGTGCGCGCGTCTAACTCTTCACCACACGCTTGTTCCGGCGACATGTAGGCGACTGTGCCCAGCGCCGTACCCGGAGTGGTGAGAAGCTCTTCCGAGGTCCCCATCGTGGGCAGGGTAGAAGCTCCTAGCCCCTCTGCTACGCGACGCGGCTCCGCCGCCAGTTTGGCCAGCCCGAAGTCCAGAATTTTGGCCTGTGCGCGCTGCGTGACGAAGATGTTCGCAGGCTTGATGTCTCGGTGAATGATTCCTTTGGAGTGCGCCGCGTCGAGCGCATCGGCAATCTGCGCAGCAAGGTCAAACAGGGCCTCCATTTTTAGTGGCTTCCCGGCGATGCGGTGCTTCAGCGTCTGGCCTTCGAGATACTCCATGGCAATGAAGGGCTGGCCCTCGTGCTCGTCAATGTCGTAGATCGTACAAATGTTCGGATGGTTCAAGGCCGACGCGGCGCGCGCTTCGCGCTGAAGGCGCTCGAGCGCCTGGCGATCTCTCGCCAATTCGTCGGGCAGAAATTTCAGGGCGACGAGACGGCCGAGCTTGGTATCCTCGGCCTTGTAAACCACGCCCATACCACCCCCGCCCAGCTTGTCCAGGATGCCGTAGTGAGAAATGGTCTTGCCAATCATCGCGAGGAGGTAACTCTGCCGGTGATATTAGGCCTGGGTCAATGGTGAGTCAAATTCTCAGAACTATCCCTAAGTTCAATCGCCAGCCACGCCAGACATATCTTCTGCACGGAGAGTGCGCGCCCTCCACTCAGCGGCGTAACGCATTGTTTGTAGATACGAATCTCGCGAAGCGGTCACGTTCGGGGAAGCCACATTCGGTGAGCGCAAAACTTCAGTTTTCCGCCCGCCAAAACTCAGGTTGCTAAGTACCTTTATATGGTGGCTTTTCGCAGCGTCTTTCGCGTACCGCCAAGCTGGAAGTAATGGCGCGAATCGGGTCTGCTGGGATTACTTCCGGTTTGTCCGTCATCCGTCCACAATCCGCGGAATGGCCCTATCTGCTTGCAGCCGCCGGGGTTTCCAGCTTTTGCAAAAGACCATCCATTACTCCGGCTTGCCCGTTGATCGCGCATTCCGTGATCCTCCGAGTCTCTTGCCCCCCTACACGAATCAATGGACCTTTCGGGTTTCACACCGCAACTTGGACTGTTGTTGACATTCTACACGACAAGTATTAGTTTGTTGTCGGATGCCGACAACAATGACACCAGATCCATCGCGACTGGACCTTTTGCAAGGCACGCTCGATCTCTTGATCCTCCGCGCGCTACGCGCCCAGGCGATGCATGGATGGGCGGTTTCCGAGCGGATTCAGCAAATCTCACAAGATGTTTTGCAGGTGAATCAAGGTTCACTCTATCCGGCGCTGCACCGGCTTGAGCACCGTGGTTGGATCAAGGCCGAGTGGAGGATTTCGGAACTGGGCCGGCGGGCGCGATTCTACTCGCTCACCGCCTCGGGTCGAAAGCAACTCGAAATCGAGACCGAGAATTGGAGCAAGCTCAGCGGAGCGATTGCTAGAGTACTAAGGATGGCGTGACGCGATGTGGAAAGACCTTCTCCTGCGATTGCGAGCGCTCTTGTTCCGTCGCCGCATGGACGAAGAGCTACAGGAAGAACTGCAGTTTCACACCGAAATGCAGGCGCGGAAGAATAGTCGCTACGGAACAGACCAGGCAGAAGCAAAACGAAAGGCACGATTGCAGTTCGGCAGCGTGGTCACCGCAACCGAAGAATGTCGCGAAGCAAGAGGCATATCGTCCATCGAAATCCTGGCCAAAGATCTACGTTTGGCCGTCCGTATTTTGCGTAAGTCCCCTGGCTTCTCCGCCGTCGCGCTGCTTTCGCTTGCCCTAGGAGTCGGCGCCAACATTGCGATCTTCAGCGTTGTCAATGCCGTGCTTATTCGTCCCCTTCCATATCCTGAGTCGGAGAAGCTGGTTGGCGTTTTTAACTCCGCAGTGTTTTCAGGCCAGACCATAAAGGACTGGCAGCTCTCACTTGACATGTACGCCGTCTACAACGAGCGGGCGCGGAGTTTTGCAGACTTCGGCGTTTGGAGCGCTGGCTCGGCTGCGCTCACCGGTACCGGCGGCCCAGAAGAGGTTGCCACCGTGACTATGACGCACGGAGTCCTCCGAGCCCTTGGCGTGCCGCCCTATTTGGGTCGCTGGTTCTCCAGCGCGGATGAAATACAGGGTGCGCAGAAAACGGTAATCCTTTCCTACAATTATTGGCAGCGAAGGTTTGCTGGCAACGAGCGCGTGCTCGGTCAGTTCGTCCTCGTCGATTTCGTGCCTTATCAAGTCGTCGGCGTCATGCCTCGCAGCTTTGAATTCCTCAACCTAGACCCTGATGTGTTCCTGGCACAAACCGTCGCCAGCGGCGCACCGGGATACGAAGACGCCAATAACTTTGGCGTGGCCACACTCAAAACCGGTGTGAGCCTTGAACAGGCCAACCAAGACATTGCGCGGGTGCTGAGTTTGGGCGGAGCTGAGAACCCGCTATGGCGGCAAGCGCTACAGGAGCTTCAAGTCAAACCCAACGTCCATCCGCTGAAGCAGGATGTTGTTGGGGATGTTGGCGCCGTCCTCAAGATTCTCATGGGAGCGCTGGTCATTGTGCTATTGCTCGTCTGCGCAAACGTTGCAAATCTCGCGCAAGTGAGGGCACAAGCGCGACGCGACGAATTTGCGATTCGGGCGGCGCTTGGTGCCAGTCGGGGGCGAATCGCGCGTCAACTAATTGCAGAGAGCATGACCTTGGCTACTCTTGGCGGCGCCGCTGGTTTTGGGCTGGCATATGCCGCAGTTCGGATACTGGTGACGCGTGGGCCGACAGCCTTAGCTAGAGTGAGCGAGATTTCGATTGACTCAACAAGCCTCTTATTCGCGCTGGCCTGCGCCTTGCTATCGGGCATGTTGTTCGGATTCATAGCGGTCCTAAAATCGGGCCTCAGCGATAGGCTGCAAAACGCGCGAGGGGCCAGCCCGAGTGCGGAGCAATTGCACGCGCAAAATGCACTGGTTGTGGCGCAAGTGGCGCTCGCCTTGGTGCTGTTGATAGGAGCGGGGCTCCTCGTGCGCAGTTTCATCGCATTGAGCGCCGTGAGACCGGGCTTTACTCACGCCGAGCAGGTTCAGGCGATCCGCCTGTTTATCCCCGAAGCGCAAGTACGAGAGCCGGAACGAGCGGCCCAAATGCAAGCCGACATTCTCCGCGAACTTGCCGCTATTCCCGGAGTTACGGCAGCAGGGTTCGCTACCGCTTTGCCGCTCGAACTGGAGTACCACAACGGCAACCCCGTGTCCGTCGAGGGTGAGACCGCTGCTGGCCGAATTCCCCCGAACCGAACGGTCAAGTCCATTTCCCCTGGCCTCTTTGCGGCACTCGGGACGCTGCTGATCGCTGGCCGTGATTTCGCCTGGAGCGATCTCGTCGGCCTGCCTCGAGTGGCGATTGTGTCAGAGAACATGGCTCGCGAGAATTGGGGCGACCCATCGGACGCCCTTGGAAAGCGCATCCGTGTCGGCACAGACGGCCCCTGGAGCGTCGTAGTGGGTGTTGCGGAAAACGTCCGCGACGACGGTGTTGATCAACCGCCCCCTACGCTGGTTTATTTTCCGGGTGCTCGCCGCAGCGTCACCTTCGCTCTGCGCACCAGTCGCGCTGGAACGGAAGGCCTGCTGAGAGAAATCACGGCGAAACTCCACAGCATAGACTCCAGCTTGCCCCTGGTAAGCACTCGGACTTTAAGCGACATCAATAGGCTCGCGATGGAGCGCCGGTCCTTTGTGCTCGTTCTGCTCGGAATCGCCGCAGGCATGGCCGTGACGCTTTCGATCATCGGAGTTTACGGTGTTCTTGCGTATGCTGTTGCGCAGCGCCGTAAAGAGATAAGCATTCGTGTCGCCGTAGGTGCTGAACCCCGAATGATAAAAGCTCTCTTCTTGAGGCAGGGCCTAATACTTACATTTGTTGGCGGTGCGATTGGATTGGTTTTAGCGCGAGGAGTCTCCCCCTGGATGAGCTCCCTGCTTTTTGGGGTTTCGCCAAGCGATCCGCTAACTTATGGCATCTCCAGTGCCGTTATTCTGGGGGCCGCCTTGGCTGCTAGTTACCTACCGTCGCGAAGAGCCGCATCGATGCATCCAATCGAGGCATTGCGCAGCGATTAAGTTCTGGCTTCCCATCTAGTAATGGCCGGTATTTGCGGCCCCGTTTCTCATTTCAACTCTGATTAGTGGGCAAGCCGG